>JBHIBY010000122.1:0-5764 GCA_046759305.1 Anaerolineales bacterium | reverse complement strand
GTTTGAGGGTCGCTAGCAAGCTCGTATTGTCTGCTTGACATAAGCGCGGTCCAAGAGCAACTGTAAAGCAAGCATTACAGCAGGAACCGATCCCAGATAAGACAGCATTCAGTCTAGGCGAGTGGGCTTCCTGCTCCGCAAATCAGCGTGGAGAAGCGATGGAAATAGGAACAGTCAAACAGGTCGATATCGACGAACAAATGCGAGGTGCGTATCTGGATTATGCCATGAGCGTGATCGTATCGCGGGCGCTGCCCGATGCGTGCGATGGCCTCAAGCCCGTGCAGCGACGTATCCTGCATGCGATGCGTGAAATGGGGATCCGCTCCAACTCTCCATACCGCAAATCGGCCCGAATCGTGGGTGAAGTCATGGGGAAATTCCACCCTCATGGCGATGCCGCGATCTACGAGGCTATGGCCCGCATGGCCCAGGATTTCTCCATGCGCTATCAGCTGGTGGACGGCCAGGGCAACTTTGGCTCTATAGACGGAGATCCGCCGGCTGCCATGCGCTATACCGAGGCGCGACTGGGAGCGATGGCGGAGGAGTTGCTGGTCGATATCGATCAGGACACGGTCGATTTTACGGACAACTTCGATGCATCGCTCCAAGAGCCCACTGTACTGCCCGCCCGACTACCCAATTTGCTACTCAACGGTGCCTCTGGGATCGCGGTCGGGATGGCGACCAATGTCCCACCTCACAATCTGGGGGAGCTGACCGGGGCCATCATCCATCTGGTCGACAACTACAAGAAGATGGACGAGGTGACGGTGGACCAGCTGATGAAGTTCGTCCAGGGTCCTGACTTTCCCACCGGTGGCATGATCGTGGGCTCTGAAGGAATTATCCATGCCTACAGCACGGGCAAGGGTCGCATCGTCGTGCGGGGAATCGCGAACATTGAAGAAACGACCCGCAACAGGCACCGTATCGTCATCACCGAAATCCCTTTTCAAGTTAACAAGACGACATTGATCGAGCGTATCGCTGAGCTTGTGCGCAGCGGAAAACTGGACGGAATATCAGACCTGCGCGACGAGTCCGACCGCAGGGGTCTCAGCGTAGTGCTTGAGTTGAAGCGGGGCGCACAACCTAAGGCGGTTCTGAACCAACTTTACAAGTTCACTCAGTTGCAGACTACTTTCGGCGTTCAGCTGCTAGCCCTGGTTGGCGGGGAGCCCCGGCTACTCTCGTTGAAGCGCGCGCTACAGACCTACATTGAGCATCGGCGAGAGGTCATCACACGCCGGAGCAAACACGAGCTCAAGAAGGCCAAGGCGCGTGCTCACGTACTTGAAGGTTTGCTCATCGCATTGGCCAAGCTCGATGCGGTTATTGCCACCATCCGCAAGTCGGCAAATGCGGATACAGCCAAGAAGAACTTGATGAAGAGCTTCAAGCTTTCCGAGGTCCAGGCGCAAGCCATCCTGGATATGCAGCTACGCCGGCTTGCTGCACTCGAGCGAAAGAACATCAAGCAGGAAGCGAAGGAAGTAGCGGAGAGGATCGATTACCTGGAAGCCCTGCTAAGGAGTCAAAAGAAGGTCCTGGGTTTGATCAAGAAGGATCTTGTTGACGTTACCAAGAAATACGGTGACCTTCGCCGTACCCGAATTGCACCCGACGCTAGCGAGGAGTTCAGCGAAGCCGATCTGGTACCTGATGAGGCGGTCCTAATTAGCATCACCCAGCGTGGTTACGTCAAGCGGGTGCCTGCCAAGACCTACCGACGACAGGGTCGGGGCGGGCGTGGCGTTAAGGGCCATGGCACGCGAGGAGAGGATGAGGTCGATATGCTTCTCCCGGCTGGCTCGTTAGACACCGTCTTGTTCTTCTCCGATCGCGGAAAAGTGTATTCGGAGAAGGCGTACCAGATTCCGGACGCCGGGCGAACGGCGCGTGGGATCCCCATGGTCAACATCTTGAATTTGCAGCCGGGGGAGGTGATTACTGCCGCGGTGCCAGTTCCGGATTTTAAAGCCGCTAGCTATTGCACGATGGCGACCCGGAAAGGAAAGATCAAGCGCGTGAAGCTTTCGGAGTTTGCGACGGTTCGACCGTCGGGCTTGATCGCCATGGGCTTGGCCAAGGGCGACGTGCTGGGTTGGGTGCGATTGACGAGCGGTAAAAACGACATCATTCTGATCACTGAGTCGGGGCAAGCTCTGCGGTACTCTGAAAAGCTGGTTCGATCCATGGGACGACCCGCGACCGGGGTCAAAGCGATAACTCTTCGCAAGAAGGATCTCGTGACCAGCATGGACGTGGCGGATCCCAAGGCGGATCTACTCGTTGTTATGAAGAACGGTTTCGGAAAACGCACCCCGATGAAGGAATATCCCAAGAAGGGGCGCGGCACCATGGGAGTAGTGACCTTAAGCCGAGCCAAATTCAAGGAAACCGGCCCGATTGCAGCCGCGCGGGTGGTCGATCAGAAGGACGATCTGACGATTATCTCGACCGGGGGAATCGTACTGCGCACGAAGGTCAAACAGATCAAGCGTGCTGGGCGAGCCACGATGGGCGTGCGTGTAATCAACCTCAAGAAGGGTGAGACGGTGGCCTCGGTCGCAAGGATTGCAGCCAAGGATTTGGAGAAGGCTGGGGTCAAGACCTAGTTTTCGCGGAGCGTCAACGAGCCGGCCTCCCACTTGGCGGGTTCAGCTGCTCCCTCATCCCCGACCAACGTAAAAAGGGCAGAAAGGAAAGCATTAGGATCTCCGCTCGTGATGTACCGAGTGCTAGCGCCTCGTGCAGTGCCTCGGGGGGTGTCGGCAGATTTCTGGGAGTCCGAGGCCGCGGGCGAAACTGCGTGCACTGCGTGCATTGAAGTGCCTTCGCTTCGCAACCGGCTCTCCCACAGTCTCTCCGTCTGTCGAGCGACGGCTGGTGCAGGATCGATCACGTTGACACTTGACCCAAGAGTGCGCCGGATGGCGGGGATGACGAAGCTGTAGTGCGTGCAAGCGAGCACTAGCGTATCGATGCTCTGTTCCACAGCAGATCTCAGCGGATCCCGAAGCACCGTCTCAACATCAGTCTGACCAACCTCAATAAGCTCCACCAGACCCGGGACGATGATCTCGATAACTTCCACTCCGTGAGCGAAACGATCCACCACGGAAGCAAACAGCTCGCCCTGGAAGGTTGCAGGAGTTGCAAGCACGCCCACTTTGCGGGTCTGCGTACGTTCGGCGGCCGGCTTAACAGCGGGTTCCATCCCAACAAATTGAGTATCTGGAAATCCCGACCGTAAGCCGTGGAGAGCTGCCGCCGAGGCCGTATTGCAGGCAACAACGACAAGCTCACACTCCTGCTTGAGCAGGAAGCGCGTGATGCCTTCTGAGAGCGCCTGGACCTCGTCGAGAGTGCGGGATCCGTAGGGAACATGCTTTTGATCCGCGAAATATACGAGAGATACATGCGGCAATAGGCGACGGATCTCATGCAGGACGGATAGACCGCCGACGCCGGAATCAAATACGCCGATTGAGGGCACTGTCATCTTTCAAGGCTAGTTTTGGGGATACCCAGTAGGGCGCAGGCACCCAGTAGGGTGCAGGCAAGTTAGCCGCGCTTTTCTGGGAGACGGGCTCGCTTCCCTTTGCGATCCCGCAAGTAATAGAGCTGAGCACGCCTTACGTGGGCGTGTCGCACAACTTCAACTTTGTCAATCCGAGGAGATCGGAGTAAGAAAGTGCGCTCCACGCCAATGCCGTGGGAGGCAATTCGGCGCACTGTGAAGTTAGCGTCGTTGCCGCCCTTTCGGAGGCGAATGATCGTTCCACGAAATTCCTGAACGCGCTCCCGCTCCCCTTCGCGAATTCGCAGGTGCACGCTGACATCATCACCCGAATTTAGCTCGGGGATATCTTCGTTAACGGGTGCTTCGAGAGCCTTCAACAGTTCAGACATGGACCTATTTACAGCATACCGGCCGCCCACTTGCCTTGGGCGGCGCGGCGCAGAAGTATACCATGCGCGAGGAGCCTCACGACTGGGACAGAATACCGAGCGTGGAATCGGCCAGCTGCAGGGCTGCGAGGGTTTTTGCGTCTTGAAAACCACCGCTGTGTAGCTGACCCACAACCTCCGGTACGCTCAGCTTTTCGATCTCGATGATCTCATCGGGATCAGGCATGCGCGCATCGGGCTCTAGGCCGGTTGCGATAAAAACATGCATGTACTCATTCGAGTACCCTGGCGCCAAATAGAATCCGCCGATCGCCTTCATGTGACTGGGTGCCATACCGATTTCTTCGCGGCTCTCCCTTGCGGCAGTTAGAGCAGGATCCTCCCCTGGCTCCAAAGTGCCGGCAGGAAGCTCCAGTAGATAGTCGCCCGTGGCATGTCGATACTGGCGCACGAACCAGATCGTGCCATCTTGGTCTATCGGAATGAACGTCACCGCGCCGGAGTGGATAACAATATCGATACGGGTTTCCCGATCTCCCGCCAAGCGAACCTGATCTACCCGCACGTCGAAGACCTTTCCCTCGAACACGATTTCGGACGATAGCACCTCAATGGCCATAGCTTGCTCCAATGCAAAGGGGCAGCCAGCGAGGCCGCCCCACGGATTCAGCGTTTGATACCTAACCTATGGAATGATCAGTTCCTGGCCCGGGTAGATCAGGCTGGGATTTGTCAGGTCGTTGGCCTCGATGATCGCATTGGGATCAACCCCGTAGTTACGGGCGATCTGCCATATCCATTCTCCAGGTTGGACGACATGTACCGTTCCGCCGCCTCCTGCCGATGACGTAGGCGCCGGTGTCGCGACCGGGCCAGTGCTAGGCGGGATCTTCAACACCATACCAACCGTAACTTCGCTGGGCGAATCCAACCCGTTCAGGTCGACGATGGCTTGGGGATCGACGCCAAAGGCCCCCGCAATCGAGGTGATGGAATCGCCTTCCGTCACCGTGTACTCAACATACACCATCTCCACTTCAGTCGGTTCGACTTCGGGCACTGCTGTTGCTTCGGGCGGGGCCTCGGTAGGGACAGCCTCGTCCCCGCCGCCCGCTTCAGCGGTCTGCGTGAGCAGCGCCGAGCGAACGGCTTCCATGGTGGCTTGCTGACTGTCGGCCGGAGCCTCGCCTTCCCCTGGCGGTGGCGTTGAGGCCGAGCGAGTGCAGGCTGCCACAAGCGCAAGCAAAGCCAACATGGAGATGTTTCGCATTCGCGCAGTATTCATGTGTTCCTCCTAAGAGGGTTCCTCCGGCCGGTCTCGTGGGAACAGCGCGGCATCCTAGCACAAGGCTTTACGCCGTGCAAGCGACACGAACATCGCTGTATGCGGAAGTCCTAATTTCACTCTTCAGGAGCTTATTGAGGTGCTGATCTAGCTAGTTCGTCATATTTTGATGATTGCCAAGGGCACATATCAGCCTAATTCATCCAGCAGTGCCTTGGCCTCTTTCAAATCCAGCGTATCAAATCCCTCGGTGAACCAGTTGAAAATCTCTGAAAGCCGTTGGCGGGCTTCATCAGCCCTTCCCTGGTCTCGCCAAAGGCGGGCTAGGCTGACCGTCGCGCGCAGCTCCCACCATTTCGCCTTCTGCTTTCGAGCTGTATCAATAGCATTTTGATAGCTTCTCTCAACATCGCTTCTGTCTGCTCCCTGCTTAAGAAGAATGTCCCCCTTCAACCGATTTGATTCGGCTTCGAAATGACCGGTTTTCGTGTCTCCGGTCATGGTCAGCGCCTCCTCAATCGCTTCAATCCAGCTTTGGGATTTGTCATCGAGCCGGTC
>JBHIBY010000121.1:0-5797 GCA_046759305.1 Anaerolineales bacterium | reverse complement strand
TCGTCTGCCTCGCGTCCGTTGCCGGAAACTTCCCAATTCAGGCCGCTCATTGTCTCTCCATCCAGGAGCGGGGCCAGCTTATTGAGAATGTCTGCGATCTCGGGATTCGCTTCGAGCACCTCCTCGCGGATCACAGGAGCGACGGGATAAGGAGGCCAGAAGCCCTTGTCGTCCTCGAGCACGACCAGGCCCAAAGCGGAAATTTCACCATCCGTGCCGAAGCAAGTTGTGACGTCGATCTCACCTTCATCTATTCCCGCATAGCGCAGCCCGGGCTCAACTCCGAGCGCTTCTTCGAAGTTGAAACCCCCATAAGTCTCTTGGAGTCCCGGAAGTCCGTCGCCCCGCTCCAGAAACTCCTGGGAGCTGGCAAATATAAGCTCAGGGGCCTTCTGCGATAAGTCGCTTACGGTCGATACCCCCAGATCGCTAGCAGTCTGCTGCTTCATGGTCAAGCAATATGTGTTATTGAAGCCGGTAGTGTCCAGCAACGTGAGGTTCCAGCGATCGGCATATTCTGAAGCAACGGTGTTGTAGACAACGTCCGCCGACATGCTGGGATCGTATTCGCCCTCTAGGTGGGTGAGCAGCGCAGTTCCGGTGTACTCCGGATAGATGTCGATCTCGCCGGCCACCAAGGCCTCGTGGTTCGGGACGGTGCCGCCCACAGATTCATACGTTGCATCAAAGCCAGCCTCGTCCAACAGCATCTCGTACATATTCCCCAGGATGAACTGCTCGGTAAAATCCTTAGAGCTGATCCGGATCTGGACCGCTTCCTCTTGTGCACACGCGCTTAGCACCAATGCAGTAAGTACAAGCAGGCCAGCCAGTATAGTAAATCGTTTCCTCATGTTGTCTCCTCCATGTGAATCATTGGTTTGTAGGTCGTCCTTAAAACTTCGATGAAACCACCTCCTCTCGAAGTGAGTCAGTCGAATTAGCTAAATAGAAACTGGGGCAGGTACGCCCTCACTAGAGGGCTCAGCTCTCCCCGCTTCGGTCCGATCCCGCAAGCCTAATGCCATCTCAAGTCCCGTAATTACCGCGAGCGCGAAGATGGCAACCAGTGTGATCCAGAAGCCGAATTGCAGACCCTGGTTTGCTTCTAGCGATGAAATGAAACGCACCAGACCGATAATCATCCAAACAAGGCCTGCAATTGCCGGGACGGTAGTAATCAGTGATCGGGGCCACGGCTGAGCGTTTTCCCCCCGCCGCGGCCATAAGGCTGCGATCAAACCCAACAGGAGAACGGGCAGGCCTGTCTCCCTGAATACTGGGGAGAGGCCCGTCAAAATGACCGGGTCACCATCAGCATTCAGGAAACTCACCCAGGGCAGGAGCACGCCGAAAACCAACGGCAAAACTGTCATTGAGGCGAGCAGAGCCAGCAAACCGCCGCTCTTAGGCATATGTGAGCCGATCTTGAGTCCCTTAGGAGTAGCCCAACTCTCCAGCCGGCCGAACGCCTCCTCGAAGTAGAAGGCAAGCAGCGTGGCCGGTATTGCGCCGGCGAGAAGGACGTGATCCCGGCGGAGCGCGTGGCCCTGCAGGATCAAATCACCAAGCCCGCCTCCGCCAATGAACGCGGCCAGGGTGGCGCTGGCGACGACCAACACCGCCGAGGTGCGTATCCCGGCCATGATAATCGGAATGGCGATAGGGACCTCTACTCGCAGTAGCACCTGCAGATCGTTCATCCCCATCCCACGCGCCGATTCCGAAATGTTTGGATCAACCTGCTCGATCCCGATCATGGTGTTGATTAGGATCGGAAGCGTGCCGATAAATACCAGTGCGAGCAACGTTGGCGGAGTCCCAATTCCGAGAAGCGGAAGTGCGAGCGCAAGCACGGCAAGGCTGGGGATCGTTCGGCCTAGGTTCCCTATGGCGAGCGAAGCGGTCTTCATCCAACGCACGCGGGTACCAATAACTCCTAGCGAGAGGCCTATTGCGATCGAGATGCCAAGCGCGATAAAGGTGATCACCAGGTGCTGGGTGAGAGCGGTCGTAAACCGCTGTGACTCTTCGATGATGAAGTTGAAGGTCTCAGCGAGCATAGACCGCCTCCTAGGCCTTTCTCAACCGCTGCTCGGCACGGCCGATAATGAATGCAAAAAACACGGCAAGAACACTAGCTCCCAGAGCACCAGCCACTATTTTGTCATTGCGCGTTCCGCCTGTGGCAATTCCTTCAAAGATTAAATTGCCCAGACTGGTGGCTCCAAAGAACGACGCAAGCGTGGCCAGGCTGATGGTTGATACAGTCGCGATCCTGATGCCGGCGAAGATCACCGGCAGCGCGAGCGGCACCTCGATTTTCTGCAGGATTTGCCGATTCGTCATGCCCATGCCCCTTGCGGCTTCAATAATTGGTGGATCCACCTCGTCGATTCCAACTGCGGTGTTTCGGATCAGGACCAGCAGCGAGTAGATTGTCAGCGCGATCACGGCCGGCGCGAAACCGATTCCGACAATCGGGATCATGATCCCAAACAACGCCAGGCTGGGAATGGTGTAGAGCATCCCGGCGGTCCTGATTACCGGACCATGGAGCACGCGGATGCGGGTGATGAGGATCCCGAGGAGGACGCCGATGATGATGGCGAAAAACATTGTAGTGAATACGATCGTGAGGTGTCCCCATACAAATTCGAGCACTCGATCGGGACGCCCTACACCGGGTACGAAGTACAGCACACCATCTTTGAGGCTGATGGCGAAATTCACAAGGTCTTCGAGGAACTCCTGCATGCTAGGCTTTCTTCTTCCCGGCCTCCTCGATCAGGCGCTGGGCGTCACCGGCGGTGACAATCCCCACCACACTGTCGCCCTCTCCGAGGACGGGCATAAAGCCCACTCCGGTACTCAGCATTTCGGAGAAGGCATCCTTCATGGTCGCTTCTTGCTCGGTCGATGCGATAACCGGGGAAGAAATCTCGGCGGCGCGCTTGCCGGGATTAGATTCGGCGGCGTCAAGGGATACGGTGCCGACCAATTGCTGAGCATCGTCTACGACCAGCACGCTCTCATAGGATTTCTCCCGCATTTGGGCGGCCACACGATCTGCAGTCTCATCATGCTGGATGAGATCGATGTCGGTCCGCATCACCTGACCTGTTCGAACCAGGTTCAGGCTCTTGAGCCCGCGATCGGCACCGACAAAGTCGGAAACGAAGTCATTAGCAGGCGTGGCTAGGATGTTTGCGGGTGAATCGAATTGCTCGAGCACGCCTCCGACCTGGAGGATGCAGAGCAGGGTACCCATCTTGATGGCTTCATCGATGTCATGCGTGACGAACATGATGGTCTTCTGGATCTTCTTCTGCAGGCGCAGGAACTCATTTTGGAGTCGGTCGCGGGTGATGGGATCGATCGCGCCAAACGGTTCATCCATGAGCATGACCGGTGGATCCGCGGCGAGTGCCCGTGCCACGCCCACCCGTTGGCGTTGACCGCCCGATAGTTCCCTTGGATACCGATCTCTGAACTCACCGGGCTCCATGCTGACGATATCGAGCAGCTCATCCACGCGCGCATCAATTCGCGCATCATCCCACTTGAGCAATTTGGGGACGGTGGCAATGTTGTCTCGAATGGTCATATGAGGGAATAGCCCGATCTGCTGAATGACGTAGCCGATCGTCCTTCGCAGCTCGACCGGATTGCGGCCAAGGACGTTATCCCCGTCAACAAGAATCTTTCCATCGGTCGGCTCGATCAACCGATTGACCATCTTGAGTGTTGTGGTTTTCCCGCACCCGGAGGGTCCGATGACAACGCAAGTTTCACCTTCCCCCACATCGATGCTGAGATCATTGACCGCGGGAATCTCCGAACCGGGATAGATCTTGGTGACGTGGTCCAGTTGGATCATGTCGTACGCTCCAGTCAAATTCTGGTGGCCTGCCGCCGCTCCACGTGTAGATGTACTGGGGAGGCGTTGCAGTTCGAGCCTCAGATTGAGCTTCCAGCCGTGTAGCCAAGAGCTCGACCGACGACCGTGGCCGTTACGCGCGCGAAAACGCGCCTGGTTACATGGCTTTTGTGACCGACTTCCCTATATCGGTTTATCGTCTGCCTTGGTGCATAAGCAGACTCAGAGCGCTTTGAGAATGTTCACCCCAGTCCACCGGTGGGAGTTTTCACCCCCGAGGGACCCGCACTCCGAAATCTACCTATGGGGTCCTGATATGCGACCTAGCCTATCCTAATGTAGCGTTCGGAGGACTGTCAAGCTGACAGACACTATGACTATCCGGAGAGCGGCTCGCCTTCGAGCCTGAGCCTCGGCAAACTCTGCGGGAACTCCTTCTGTAGGAATTCAAGCAGCCGCTCGCGAATGTGGCAGCGCAAATCCCATGCTTTCGATGAGTCTTCCGCGCTCATGAGTGCCCGGATTTCAACCGTCCTTTCCGTAGTATCTGTGACAACCACTCCCCAGGCGCGGCCATCCCATAACGGCGTGTCATCCAGCAATTCCTTTAACTTGCTACGAATCTGCCCTACTGGAATGGTGTAATCGGCATACATGAAGACTGTCCCCAAGATCTCAGCGTTCGATCGAGTCCAGTTCTCTACGCTGTTCTCGATGAAATAGCTGATTGGAACCACTAACCTTCGCTGATCCCATATTCTCACGACCACGTACGTGAGCGTAATTTCCTCCACGCGGCCCCATTCCCCCTCGACGATAACGACGTCATCAAGGCGAATGGGCTGTGTGAGAGCGATCTGGATTCCCGCGAAGATCGACCCCAGGCTGCTCTGGGCAGCCATGCCGACCGCGATCGCGCCGAAACCCGCTGAAACGAGCAAGGCTGTTCCAAACTCACGAACGCCTGGAAATGTCATCAGTATGAGCGCGATGCCAAGCACGATGATCGCCACGTTGAGCACCCTGGCAAAGATGCGCGTTTGCGTACGCACCCGCCGCGCTTCCAGATTGTCTTCGACATCGATCGGATAACGCGCGATGACGGCCTGTCTTATCATCTCTACCGCGCGTTTGGCTAGCCACGCCAGGGATCCGATGATCCAGATATCAAGGATGTGTGCAAGCGGAGAGCTGATCGATTCTGGGAAGGATAGGCCAACTTCGAGGGCGAGCCGCATCGCAAAGCCAGGAAAGAGAGCGCGTAATGGGGCGCCCAGCATCTCAAAACGCACTGGAAAACCACCGATCTCAACCGGCTTGCGGCGTTGCCGCCGCCGCAACAACCAATTGAGAATAGCCGCAAGAAGCAAGCCGCCCAATGCGACAATTGCCAGGATGGCAGCGTTCACGATGGTTGTATCAAATTCGTTCATTTCTGATTTCCTTTCTGGCCATAATTGGGATATTCAATGCGAACCAGCAACCTCACTGACATGACCAGAGCCAGTAGTGATGTGATCCTGCCTCGGCATTCTACGCAGAAATTCGGGGATCGAGGTGAAGCGTTCATTCTGCCTTACTCGATAGCCGGTGGACCAGTGAGGGAGAGGAACGACTTGGTCGTTTCAGTAGTGGCTCAGGGAGCGATGGCAGACATCGCGCGCACAAAACACGCGCAAGGAAGCATGTTGGGACGCTAGGTATCTAACCGATTCGGGAGGGAAGGCGCAGCCGGAGCGTCCCGCGAGCGGAGCGAAGCGGGTAACCGCGAGTGGAGGCTTCCAATCGGAGCTCAGAGGCGACGAGGGGAATCGCTTGCCCTGCGAGCGGAGCCAAGCAGGGAACCCGGCGCGGGGAGCACCAGAGAAGAAGTAGAGTCGAGGACGGGAATCGAACCCGTGATAGAGGTTTTGCAGA
>JBHIBY010000120.1:0-5827 GCA_046759305.1 Anaerolineales bacterium | reverse complement strand
ACAAACGTTCTTTTTATTGATCTCATTCGCACAGGAGGTGCTTAATGCTACATGGAAGTATGCAACAGCCCGGTAGGCCGACCACAGATGCGGCCTACTTGGAGGAGATGACAAAAGCTGTCTTTCGAGCAGGATTTAGCTGGCAGGTCGTCGATGATAAGTGGCCGAATTTCGAGACCGCATTTGATAAGTTCGAGGTCGAAAAGGTAGCCAATTATGACGCGCGCGATGTCGACCGATTGCTTGCCGACGAGGGCATCGTGCGAAATGGCCGCAAGATCGAAGCAACCATTCACAATGCGCGAGCGATACATGACGTGGCAGAAGAGCACGGTTCTTTTCAGAAGTACCTTCGATCGATGGATGGACAGGGCTATGAGGCGACAGCTAAAGACATGAAATCAAGATTTAGCTATCTTGGCAAGACCGGGACCTTCACTTTTCTCTGGGGAGTAGGGGAGGAAGTTCCGGAGTGGGAGGATCGCTAGCGCTTAGAGAGTCCACCTACAGATCCAATAAGCTCGAAGACTCTCATCAACGTGTGGGATCCCCATTCACACTGTGGAGTAGAGAGCTCGCAGTCTTTCAATGCTAGACTAACCAAATTGAGCTGACGACTACGGCCATGAACAGCGCAATCCACAACATCGGCAGTGTCGCTCGATGTCCTTGAGAGCTGGTTTGCTCTTCAGATCTCTGCTGCTCCACCTGGCGATTTAGCTCTTTCATGTGGGCATCGGTGAGCATTTTCATCACTGTTGGGTTCATCGTTTCTCCTCTAGGATCTGGTTCAAATCTGAAACTGAACCCAGCCTAGCAAGGCGATGTTGATCCAGCAGGTGCGCAGCGTTTATCGGGTGTGTGTTGGCTGCGTGCTAGAATCTGTGGGAAACCCGTCGAGAACACGAGAGAGCTTCTATGCTGAGCATGCTCATTCGATATCCAATCTGGGCATTGCGGAATTTCCTGCGTCGCCTGCGCAAACCTCCTGAATACGTCACCTTCATGCTGCAAGGCGAATATTCGGAGTATCCACAACACCCGGGAAATCAAATTATGCGGCGAATTCGGCCGCCGAAAATCAGCCTAATGGAGCTGGGCGAACAGTTCCGATTAGTGGCAGGGGATCCACGCGTAAAGGGTATCGTGCTGCATTTGCGGCCTCTCGAGATGGCACCAGCGATGATTGAATCGCTAAGAGGCCTCATTATGGAGCTGAGAAAATCCGGGAAACGAGTTGTGGCTTGGGCGACGGTGTATGCCCCTTCAAATTACCTCGTGGCATGCGCGGCGGACGAGATACTCCTGCAGCCGACTGGTGAAATTAATCCGCTTGGAATGAGTCAGACCTATCCGTACCTTGCCAAGGCCTTGAAGAAGGTGGGCATGGAAGGCGATATCTTGCCGATCACGCCCTACAAGTCGGCCGGGGACATGTTCAGCCGTAAAAGCATGTCAAAGGAAGTTCGCAAAATGGCTAACTGGCTGATCGATTCAGCCTTCGAGGAACGACTACTTGCCATCGGCGAAGGTCGAGGAATCGACACCGACGCCGCGCGTGAGCTCGTTGACCGTACTCCTTTGCCCGATGACAAGGCTCTTGACCTTAACCTGGTCGATGCACTTCTCGGTGAGGAGGATCTTCCAAACCATTTGGGGACGGACTCCACACCAGTGCGACTGGGCACATGGGAGGCTGCACGCAAAGCACTGCTGATCCCGCGCCCAGTGAAGGTTAGCAAATACGTCGCTGTAATCCCACTTGAGGGCACAATCATGGATGGGATTATCGGCCGTCCTCCCGTAAAGCCGCCAATCGATCTACCCATCCTAACCGAACCCCGGGCGGGGGATCTCACCGTTGTCCAGGCCGCGCGACAAGCCTTGCTGGATAGCCGAGCGGCGGGTGTAGTTCTGTACGTCAACTCGCGAGGTGGTTCAGCGACTTCATCCGAGGCAATGCGTGCCGCGCTGAGCAAGATTAACGAGGCCAAACCGTTGGTTGTGAGCATGGGTCCTGTGGCGGCTTCAGGGGGATACTGGGTATCCACTCCTGGTCGCCATATCTTTGCTCAACCGAGCACGGTAACAGGCTCGATCGGTGTCATCTTGGGGAAGATCGTTACCCATGGCTTACTTGATCGGCTGTTCATCGGCCGAGAAAAGATACAGCGCGGGGAACATACTGATATCTTCGATCCTGAATCTCGTTTCACTAAGGCTGAACGAGCGATGTTGTGGGATAGCATCACACGCATCTACGACCTCTTCCTGGATCGAGTGGTTGACAGCCGCGGCATGACCCGCGAACGAGTGGACGAATTGGGTGGCGGCAAGGTTTGGACCGGGCGCCAAGCATTTGAAAATGGATTGATCGACGAAATCGGAGGGCTGGAGGCGGCAATCGCGAAAGCGTGCGAAATGGCGGGACTATCCTCCAAAGCTCCAGTAAGGATTGTGACGGTCGGAAAAGGTCAGCTGGTTCCTGTTGCTCTGCCAGCAGCGATGCTGGAATACGCCATGGAAGGTGCTCGCTTACTCCAGGGCACACGGCCAATGTGCATCTCTCCGCTGACCCTGGATAGGACCTAGCCGGAACCTTGGACAGAACAGCCCTGCGCATAGCCAAAAGGCTGCGATCAGAATGGCGTCGGGCAACATGCTTTGAAGCTGAAGGTATGCGTATGTCGATATCGATTCGCCTGTAGAAGGGGGCCTCAGATCGACGCCGAATGGATTCGCCCACCGGCGGTGGCAGGAACGTGGTATCCCAATCGTCCAGAAGAGCTATCTGGGATCGTTAACGGGTACCTGAACCAGGTACGCCCTGTGGATGGTGTACCTGCCGCATTAATCGTTCCGCATGCTGGATACAAGTATTCAGGCTCGGTTGCCGCATACGGATTCAAACAGCTGGAATCCGCGAATATCGATACTGCAGTTGTGATCGCTTCCGATCATCAGTCGCCGAGGTCGAGGCCGATTTCAGTATGGTCCAAGGGAGGCTATGAGACGCCGTTTGGGGTGCTGCCGATCAACGAGCAGCTGGCCGCTAGGCTCATTGATTACGACGCGAGTATACAGTTCGATCCGGAGACCCATTCAAACGAGCATCCGATTGAGATCGAGCTGCCCTTTCTCAAGCAGGTGAGTCCCGATTGTCGCATTGTCCCGGTAATGATTGGTGAATCGCACGATGAAGCCGTGCGCGTGCTCGTAGAGGCCCTGCTTAATGCTCTTCCTAATGAGGGCGTGGTGGTTATTGCGAGCTCTGATCTTTCCCATTACCCGGAATACGAGCACGCGTTGGAGGTGGATGAAGCAACCCTTGTTGCGATCGAATCGGGAGATCCAGATGAATTGGAGCGTGTGATCCAAGAGAATATGGCGAAAGGAATACCAAACCTCGCCACCTGCGCTTGCGGTGAAGCTCCGATCCGAGTGGCCATGCAGGTGGCGGCAGGACGGGGAGCCGAAACCATAAGCCTGCTCCACTATTCCAATTCGGGCAATGTCGAAGAAGGCGATCGCAGTCGGGTGGTCGGCTACGGAGCGGTTATGTTCTGGCACTATGAGCCTCCCGAGCTAACCGGGGATCACCAAAGTGTCCTGCTCCAACTGGCTCGTGACGCAGTGACAACGTATGTTCGGACGGGTGTGGTCCCTCAGGATCCGATGATAGGACCGGAACTGGAGCGGTTGAGCGCTGTATTTGTCACTCTCCGCCATGGAGATAAGCTGCGTGGTTGCATCGGCCAGGTGCGCGCGGATACGCCGCTCCATCAAGCGGTGCGAGAGAAAGCCGTTGCGGCTGCAACAGGTGATCCGAGGTTTCCTGCTCTCCAAGAATCTGAGCTGAATGAGATCTCCTACGAAATCTCGATTCTTTCTCCGCTGGATCAGATTTCATCAGAGAGCGAGGTCGAGGTTGGAACCCATGGGGTGGCTGTCAATCAAGGAAGTCAGCGCGCAGTCCTGCTCCCCAAGGTGGCTGCCGAGCGAGATTGGGAGGCTGAAACATTGTTGGAAAACCTCTATGCGAAAGCGGGTCTGCCCACCGATGGCTGGAAGAATCCGGCCGGCTTATATCGATTTACGACGTTCGAAGTTGCGGAGAGCTAGTACCGGGCAGACGCAATCCGGCCAGCAGTGCCCCAAGGATAAAGATTAGACCGGTGGCTAGGAAAGTAGTACGCATCCCAAATGCGAGTGCCACTGATGCGCCGACCAGGGGAGCTACGGCCCGTGCACCGGCACGCACTGAGTTATCGAGGCCAAATACGGCTCCTTCGGATCCGTCATTTGAGTAGCGCGCGAGCAACGCACTGATCGAGGGAATTACTCCGCCCATTGCCACCCCAACCAGAGCCATAAGCACCAGCAGTTGCCAAGCTTCCATCACCAAACTTTGAGGTAGATACAGCAATCCAGCCATGAGCATCGAGCCAACCAGGATGCGTTTGTGCCCCATTCGGTCCCCAAGCCGGCCGAGGTAAATGGCAGCGATAGTGATGGTTGCCGAGCTCACTGCAACAGTGAGGCCAGTAATCGTGTTCAGGCGCGACTGATCCGCCAGGAGTTGCTCGATGAATAGGGGAGTAATCGGCAGCACCATCATTCGGCCTAGCTGAGAGATGAAGCGCATCGTGTAGCTCAGCGCTACACCCGCTCCTGTGATGATGGCTCGCCATTCCTTCAGGAAGGCCAGAGGCGACCGTGTGAGGGAGAGCAAAGGCTCGAATTCCTCCCGCACTCCAAACACAACCACGAAACCCGCAACCACAAGCATTCCGGATGTGATAAAGAAAGCCGAGCTGTAGCCGAAGGTGTCTGCCGCTAACCCGCCTATGAGTGGACCGACTGCCAATCCTGCACCTAGCGACACCTGAAGCAAGCCCATGGCATACCCCGTTCGTTGTCGCGGAACAGCAGCAGCCACGAGTGCGTTCGAGGCGGCCAGAGTACCGGTGATTAGCCCCTGGATTGCACGGAGCCCGACCAGCTGCTCTGCCGAAGTCACGAATGCCATCAGGAGAATAACGAGTGCTCCTCCGAAGGTGGCTCGCTCCACCATCAACTTTCGGCCATATCGATCTGCCAGCGAGCCCCAGACAGGAGAGGCCAGCATCATAGTGAACGCTTGGGCCGAAAAAACCAGCGCCGCCAAGAGTTCGACAGATAGGGAGGTGGTGGCCCCTAATTCTTCTATATAGAGCGGGAGGAACGGGAATATGCTGGAAAAACCGATCGCTGTGACCAGCTGGACGAAGAAGATGATGTAGAGGGTGCGTTGCCAGCCCGGTCGGGCTCGATCAGTGATATGCATCGTTGGATAGAGGCCTGATTGTACCTTCGGCACCCTGCGGGGTAACTGCGGAATCCAGCGGAGGTGAAGGCTCTCTTTTTTGCTCGCTCCACCGAATCAAATACGTACTTGATCTAGGTTAGCTTGTGTGCTAATCTCTACCCATATTTAGCGAAATAGCTTACTTGTATTCTGATGAAGAATAAGAGCTAAAGTGAAACGATATTAAGTAATAGGCCTTAATTAGGCTATGGTTAAGCAAATAAACTACATTGCAGTAATCGGGGATGTCGTAGGTTCTCGAAGCGCAGGGGACCGCAGCGGGCTCCAGGAGCGTCTCGGTGGTGGTATCAGGGACGTCAACACGGCTTTCGATAACACCATCGCAGCGGATTTTGTGCTTACCGTTGGAGACGAGTTTCAGGGCTTGATAGGTTCCGCCTCAGCCTTGGACCTTATTCTGTCAACGCTAAGGACGCATGCCTTTCCCGCAGAGCTGCGCTTTGGAGTCGGCTTGGGGCC
>JBHIBY010000119.1:0-5884 GCA_046759305.1 Anaerolineales bacterium | reverse complement strand
GGCCGTGTAACCGAGATCTACGGCCCGGAAGCCTCCGGCAAGACCACCGTATGCCAGCACATCGTGGCCGAAGCGCAGAAGCTGGGTGGGGTGGCGGCTTTCGTGGACATGGAGCACGCCCTCGATCCGGCCTACGCCGCTCGCTGCGGGGTGGACATCGAAAACCTCTACATCTCCCAACCCGACACGGGCGAGCAGGCCTTGGAGATCACCGAGACCCTGGTACGCAGCGGCGCCATCGACGTGGTCGTGGTTGACAGTGTAGCGGCACTGGTGCCGCGCTCCGAGATCGAAGGCGACATGGGCGACCCGACCATGGGTATGCAAGCACGGCTGATGAGCCAGGCACTGCGCAAACTATCGGGCGCCATCAAGCAGACCAACACGGCGGTGGTGTTCACCAACCAGCTGCGGCAGCGCATCGGGGTGATGTTCGGCAACCCGGAGACCACCACGGGTGGGATGGCCTTGAAGTTCTACGCTTCGGTGCGGGTGGATGTGCGGCGCACCGAGAGCATCAAGGTGGGGCAGGAAGTGGTGGGGAACCGCGTGCGGGCGCGGGTGGTGAAGAACAAAGTAGCGCCGCCGTTCAAGGTGGCGGAGTTTGACATCATGTACAACGAAGGCGTGAGCCGGGTGGGGGGCATCCTGGACCTGGGGGTGGAGGCGGGCCTGATCGACAAGCGCGGCTCGTTCTACTCGTACAAGGAAGACCGACTGGGCCAGGGGCGTGAGAAGGTAAAGCTCTACCTGGTTGAAAATCCAGAGACCGCGCAGGAAATTGAGCAGAAAATTCGGGCCGCGTTTGCAGACGGGGCCGTGGCATAATACAATTTCATAAGCAAAAATACCTAGCAGGTCTGGAATTAGGACTAACCAGACCCACCGATGCGGAAAGTTCGGATCTCTGATCCAAGGCGATTAGATTGCGAACGTCGGGCGGGTGAGCATCAGCACGATCCCGCTCTGGCCTGAAGTGAAGAATCAATAACGCACCTGAGGGAGGCGCGATTTGTCAGATGGGGTAGCGTTGGATGGTCGAGAATTCGACCAGAGATACCATCGTCGATTCCTATCTTCGCGCTTGGCCTGAAGCGTTTAGCTTTAATCTAATCTCAGCTTGAATTAGGTAAGAACGAAAACACGGGCATTTGAAATATGAAGCAGCCGTGACCGCGTCACGGCTGCTTGTTGTTAATCCAGCGGACATGCGCGAGGCATCCGGTGGGCTGCGTGGAAGGTGTGGAGTGACCAAGACTGTAACCGCAATGGTGCCGAGGGCGAAGAAACGAGTGCAGATCTATCTGGACGATCAACATGGTTTTACCCTCTCGAAAAAGATCGCGAAGGAAGTCCGCCTTGCTGAGAAACTGGACAACGATCGCATCCGGGAGCTGATCGAGCGCGATCGGCAGGAGGTCGCCTACGAGCAGGCTTTACGGCTTCTGTCCTACCGACCGCGCACGGAGCGTGAGCTTCGGATGCGCTTTGGCAAAAGCGGCTTGCCGGATCAAGTTCAGGATGCGGCTGTGGAAAGGCTCAAGGCGGAAGGATTGGTTGACGACGCGGCATTTGCCGAGATATGGATCGACAATCGAATGGAATTCAGGCCGCGAGCAGCTTGGGCATTGCGATCCGAATTGAGTTTGAAGGGCGTGGCGCGTGAACTTATCGAGGTCGCGCTGGAGGACTTTGACGAAGGTGAAGCCGCGCGCCGTGCGGCTGCAGAAGGGGCGCGACGGTACAGGCATTTATCGCCGGACTTATTTCGCCGGCGGCTCAGTGCATATCTTTCACGGCGCGGATTTACCTATTCAACAATTTCTCCGCTTGTTGCACAGCATTTGGCGGAGACCGAAGCAGAAAGCGAGGGATCACATTGACCCCAGAGTGGTTGCTACCAGTGATCGTCGGGCTAGTCGCGACAGCGCTAGGAGTTATCGCCGGATATCTCTTGCGTCAATATCAGGCAAACCGAGAGGTAAAAGGCCGGCAAGCCGAAGCGGATCGGATCCTTGAAGAAGCTAAGAATCGTGAGCGTAGGATTGAGCTTGGCGCGCGGGACGAAGCGTTGAAGATACGTGATGATGCGGAGAGAGAAGTCTCGCGCCGCAGATCCGAGCTTTCCAAGGAAGAGGAGCGTCTTCAGAAACGGCGAGCAGACCAGGATCAGCGCCTCGACAAGCTCGAGAAGCGCGAAGGTACGCTCAATAAGCGCCAGAGCAATCTGGATAAGCGCTCGAATGATCTCGACCAGCGCCGTAAAGACATTGTTGTTGAGCTTGAAAAGATTTCCAGCATGACGCAAGCAGAGGCGAAGGAACAGCTCGCCAGCGAGGTCGAGCGTGAGGCTCAACAAGACATGATGCGTATCATCCATCGGATAGAGGAGGAGGCCCGAGTCGAGGGTGAGAAGCGAGCCCGCGAACTTATCGCGGATGCCATCCAACGCGTCGCGTCAGACCATGTCTCTGAAATCACCGTGTCCTCCGTTCCACTGCCTTCCGACGATATGAAGGGGCGTATTATCGGACGGAACGGGCGCAACATCCGTGCGTTTGAGCAAGCGGCCGGTGTAGACGTCATTGTCGATGACACGCCGGAGGCGGTCACTATCTCTTGCTTCGACTCGGTACGCCGAGAAGTCGCGCGGCGAGCTATGGAGAAGCTGGTGCTGGACGGGCGAATCCATCCCGCGCATATCGAGAAAATCGTGGATCAGGCTCGGGAAGATGTCGATAAGGTGATTGCCGAGGCCGGAGAGCAGGCAGCATACGAAGCCGGCGTGCCGGGTTTGAACCCTGAAATCACTAAGAAGTTGGGGAGGTTGAAGTTTCGTACTTCCTACGGGCAGAATCAGCTGGATCACTCTGTCGAGAGCGCCAAGCTGGCGACTGTGATCGCCTCCGAGCTTGGCGCCGACATCGAAGCGGCCAAGATGGGTGGGCTGCTACACGACATCGGCAAGACCATGGATCATGACGTCGAAGGGACGCATGCGATGTTGGGGGCGGAATTCTGCCGGCGTCATGGCGTGCCTGAGAACGTAGTCAATTCCATCGCTTCGCATCATCATGAAGCCGAGCAAGAATCGGTGGAGGCGGTGATCGTTGAGGCGGCGGATGCGATCAGCGGCGCGCGACCAGGCGCCCGACGGGAGAGCCTGGAGGATTACCTGAAGCGGGTTCGGGCGTTGGAAGAAGTAGCCAACTCGTTCGACGGTGTGTCGGAGAGCTACGCATTGCAGGCCGGGCGCGAGATCCGCGTGATCGTGAAGCCGGAAGACATCGATGATCTGGAGGCCACACGTCTTGCGCGCACGGTCGCTAAGCAGATCGAGGAAGGCATGAACTACCCGGGTCAAATCAAAGTGACAGTGATCCGGGAGACGCGGTCGATCGACTACGCCAAGTAAGCCAAGGGCGCTGGCAGATGCCGGTGCTCTTTTTGATTCACGACGGCAGCCCAAGCGCCGATCATCATCTTGACACCCATCCATCGAGAAGTATCCCTTTGACACAAGCAAACGATGCCGGACGCACGATCAATGTCCTCGGTATTGGGATCGTGCTTTCCCTGCTCGGGGACAACACGCTATACACCGTTCTCCCAGACCCTACCATTTGGTCTCGTGTGGGCCTGACGCTTGCATGGGTGGGCATCCTGCTTGGCGTCAATCGCATCGTGCGCGTGATCTTCAACACTGGGGCTGGAGTGCTCTACGACCGCTTACCGAGGCGCCGGTTGCTAGTGGGTGCACTAGCGCTGGGTGCAATCTGCAATGTGATCTATGCCATTGCCTTTGGGCCTGCGCCGTTCTTGTTGGGGCGTGTTTTGTGGGGAGCGGCATGGTCGGGGCTCTGGATTGGGGGAAATACAGTCGTTTTGGATGTGTCCACCGAAGCAACTCGTGGTCGGAACAGCGGCCGATTTCAGATGTGGTTCTTCATTGGAGTGGCCATTGGTGCGCTCGCGGGGGGAGCATTTACCGATCTATTCGGATTTCGGGGTGGCCTGTGGGTAAGCGCTGCGATCACAGGTGCTGCTGCGGCGCTCTGGTACTTCAAATTGCCGGAGACCAGGCCAGCGGATGATGGAATGGCGTCCCCGGTATTGGGCTGGCGTGAATTTCCAATCCGCGAATCCGTACCTGCGGCTGTGCCTGTGATGGCGGTGCGGTTCGTGTTCGCAGGTGTGATGGCAGCCACAACAATCTTGTGGCTAGAGCGACTGGTGGGAAGAGAGTTTGAGCTAGCTCGGATCGTGGTGCCTCTGGCGACACTGACAGGCACCTTCTCTGCGGTACGAATGCTCACCAGTATCGTGGGTGCGCCGTTAGCCGGCAGGGCTTCGGATCGACTGGGACGGCGTTGGCCGGTGATGGTAGTCGGGCTCGCTATCGGTGCAGTTGGGACATGGTTGATGGGCGAATCGGTGATCTGGTTGGCGGTGTTCGGTGCGTTGCTGGCGGCTGTCACCTCCGGCAGCGTTCAGGCGCTTGCCCCGGCGATTATTGGAGATCGGGTGGAGGAGGCGCGTCAATCGCGCGCTTTGAGCGTGGTGTTCTCGTTGGGGGATGTGGCCAGTGCTGTGGGCCCGCCGCTGGCGCTTGGATTTCTGGAGACAATTGGGATTTCTGGTGTTTACCGAATGTCGGCGGTTGTGCTGGCGATTGCTGCGCTGTTTGCTCTCTCGCAGCAAACGCGGGAACGGCAGGCGCATCAATAATGGAGTGAGAGCTAGAGTTCCGGAAGGGCGGACGAGTAGTTGGGACTGAACTCGCGTACGGAGCCCCGGGGGTGGGATCGGTCGGTAAGGTCACGATCCAGGGGGCTGCGAACGGCCATTCCACCGCGTTTTAGGACATGTGTGTAAATCATGGTGGTTTTGACGTCCTTGTGGCCGAGTAGGTCCTGAACTGTGCGAATGTCGTAACCGTCCTCCAAAAGATGAGTCGCAAAGCTGTGGCGAAACGTGTGACAGGTTACTCGCTTGTCGATCTTGGCTAGCCTCGCTGCGCTCTTGACTGCTTTATGCAGAGAACCAGTGCTCATATGGTGGCGGCGAATGTTCCCCGATCGAGGATCCGGGGTGAGGCGGCGGGACGGAAAAACGTACTGCCAAATCCACTCCTGGTCTGCGCCCGGATACTTGCGCGAGAGTGAGCAGGGTAGGTGGACCGCGCCGTGACCTTCGCTCAGATCCCGCTGGTGAATCAGCTTTACTCGACGAAGGTGAGTTCTTAGCTGCCCGATCAGTGACTGAGGTAGTACGGTGAAGCGATCCTTCGCTCCCTTCCCGTCTCGGATTACCAATTGATGGAGCGCAAAGTCCAAGTCTTTGACCCGCAGGCGGACGCATTCGGTAGCTCGCAAGCCACTTCCGTACATCAAATTTGTCATCAGTAGATGCGGTCCGGACAGGCAACTGAGCATGAGGTGTGCTTCCTGGCGAGAGAGGACGGTCGGGACGGTCTTCGATCGACGGGCGCGAACTGCGTCGATCGGGAAATTCGGGGGTCTGTCGAGGACCGAGCGATAGAGGAAGAGGATTGCACTAAGCGCTTGATTTTGGGTCGATGCTGCGACATGCCTCTTTTCGGCAAGGTCGGATAGAAAAGTTTCGATCTCGGCACGACCCATGTGGACCGGATGTCGCTTTCCATGAAACAGGATGAAGCGACGGATCCAGGATATGTAGCGCTGCTCGGTTCGATAGGAATAGTGCTTTCGACGCAGAATGCGTCGCGTACGGTCCAGGATTTTTTCGGTTGGTGGCTTGTTCATCTGAACGGTGTTTCTCCTGGCCTCGGAGGGAATTTCACGTATACCGCGTATTCACGACAATCTGTCGACTACGATGCACGTAATGCTGTACCATGGAG
>JBHIBY010000118.1:0-5940 GCA_046759305.1 Anaerolineales bacterium | reverse complement strand
AACCTAGGCTTTAGGAGAGCCTTGCTCTATCCATTTGAGCTACTGGGGCCCGACCCTGCGCTCCCGCGCAGGACAATTCGCATTATATCTTCTAGCGCATATTTCCATTTCAGAAAATAAAAAGGCGGGCATCGCCCCGCCTCGCTTTCGTAGATTGGCAGCGGTTGATCTAGAGATCCTTCACGGAGATCATATAGGGGGTGATTTGTTGCTTCCTGCCGGGTAGCTTCACCGCTTTCAGCTTCTTGGCCTTTACACCTTTTAGCTCCCTATAGGTTTCTGAGCTAAACAGGATCTGACCGCGCTTGGCTCGATCGTGCAGCCGCTTGGCCACGTTCACCACATCGCCGACCACAGTGTAATCCATTACCTGCGAGGAGCCGATGTTCCCCACAATGGCCTCGCCTGAATGCAGTCCAACCCCCAATCCTAGTCCCTTCAGATCGATATCGGGGTCTTCACGAATCTGTTCGAATAACTGCTGCATCTCAACCGCCGTGGCTACTGCTCGCTGCGCATCGTCATCGCCCGCAACCGGTGCTCCATAGAAAGCCATCAATCCGTCACCTAAATACTTGTCAAACGTTCCTTTGTGCGTAAATACCACCCTGCTGAGCGCCTCAAATACATGGTTGAGGGTGCGAATGACCTCGGGGCCTGTATGCTGCTCGGTATAGCGCACAAAATTGCGGATATCAGCGAAGAGTACCGTGACGGGCCGGGTCTCACCATAGAGCTTGAAATAGCGCTCGGGGTCGGTCAGGATTACATCCGCTACATCTTCGGCCACATAGCGATCAAGCACTTCTCGAAGCAGCTCGTTTCTGGATTCAACTTCGTCGTGAAGGCGCTTGATGCGCAGTAGCGAGCGCACTCTGGCTAGAAGCACAATCGAACTATAGGGCTTGGTGATGAAGTCATCTGCACCAACTTCGAAGGCGTTGAGCTTCTCCTCTTCGCTGTCGAGAGCAGTAATGATCACGACCGGTACAAAACGCGTTGCGGCGGTGGCTTTGAGCCGACGGCAGAGTTCCAGACCGTCCATCTTCGGCATTTGCACGTCGATCAGTGCCAGATCTGGCGAGTAGCTCAATGCCTGCGTGAGCGCTTCCTCACCATTTGAAGCAGTCAGGACCTCGCAATCGGAGGAGGTCAGGTAGGCCTGGAGCAGGTCCCGGTTGAGCCAGTCGTCGTCGGCGACTAGGATGCGCGGCTTCCGATCGAAGACGGATGAGAGATCCATTGTCGAATCGGTGGAGATCTTTGGCACCGCAACGCCCTTGGCTCGATCGCTTGACTTCTCCCTCGGAGGAGCCTTTTGCTTAAGATCCGTCGAAGGTTTCAGCGCGGGTGCGTCCTTCGTCTTTGGCATCGACTTATTCAAGATCTCCAGTGGCGATAGCGTTCTTCAATTAGGCTAAAGTCCTTACAGGGTATCTTATCTAAAGTACGGACCCTCCCAGGCCGTACTTATAGCCTGATAATGATCAGCGCGCTTAGAATCGAACCGATCGCTGCGCTGCCGTAGCAGGCAACGGCGATTGCCCGCTTGTTCGCTCTTAGCCCGAGATCCACAATGGTAAAACGGAACCGGTGGGCCCAATGAAAGAGAGGCAAGGAGATCAACGCCAAGAGGTACAGCTTACTAACCGGATGCGAAACCAAGGCCAGAACTCGCTCGTACTCGAGAGCGCTCCCCAGCCAACCTGCCGGTCCAGCGATACCGGTGATCACGATGTGAACGGGCACGAAGATCGCAGCAATCGTGGCTCCCCCAATGAAGAGAAGCCACCAGAATGGCTCGCTGGTCTTAGCCATTCCTCACCTCAGCACCACGATCCACCAGATAAACAACGAGACGAATACCCAGCCCGAGTATGTAACGAGGGTGTAAACAATGGCTGGAACCCGATACTCTCCAAAACGGACGACAATGATGTTTGGCAGGAAACCCATCGATGTAACGGTGTGGTACAACGCGGCAACTAGCATTACTACGGCGAGAGCGATCATCCCCGGCGTAGCGAGAAATTCCACATAGGCTTCGTATGCCTGGCGTCCTAAAGAAAGCTGATAAAGCAGAATGAGGAATAGGATCAAAAAGACTGCAATAAAGACGCTGGTCAACTCGCGCAGGATGAATAGGAAGTAGGCGCGTCGCTTGAGCCACCAGGTGGTTGGAACCGGTCTTTCGTACGGTCTCATCGACCCTTCCAAGGCATTAGCACATTCCTAAACCAGTCGGTGGTCGTGGACAATTTAGTCTGCTGGATGGCACCGGCCGGATCGACTTGTACCGGACAGGCGACTGTACAAGTGCCGACATAGGTGCAGGCCCAGATCCCCTCATCGGTAGAGAGTACCTGCTCTCGCCAATTACGGCCTTCATCGCGCGAATCCAAATTGTAGCGATGAGCCAGTGCAATCGCCGCCGGGCCTGTGAAATGCGGCTCTAAAGCATAGACCGGACAAGCAGCGTAGCACAACATGCAATTGATACACATGCTGAATTGCTTGTAGCGAGCCAGCTCAGCCGGCGTCTGTCGGTACTCGCCCTCAGAAGTTGGCTTTTCATGATCACGAAGGATCCATGGCTTGACGCTAGTCAGCTTCTCCATGAAGTTATCCATCACGGTCACCAGGTCCCGCTCAATGGGAAAATTGGCCAGCGGTTCAACCCGAATGGGTTCGGGGTAGTAATCCCGAAGGAAAGTGGCGCAGCTTAGCTTCGGCTCCCCATTGATCATCATCCCGCAACTGCCGCACACGCCCATTCGACAAGACCAGCGATAGGAGAGGGTGCCATCGATGTGATCCTTGATGTGGTTGATCGCATCGAGCACGACCCAGTCCTCACGATACTCGCTCTCATAGATTTGAATAGTGGGTTCTTGCTCCTGCTCCGGCCGGTAGCGGAGCACTTCTAGGGCGATGGTCGCTTTCGACATGCCTATTTTCCGTACACTCTTTTCGTTGGGGGCCAGTCCGTGATGACAACCTCCTTATGTTCGATCGTTGGTGCGCCGTCCGTTTGATAAGCCATTGTATGGGTCAAGAAATTCTCGTCGTCGCGCTCAGGAAAATCGGTTCGTTGGTGCGAGCCGCGTGATTCTGTCCTCGCGAGCGCGGAATAAGCGATAGCCTCGGACACATCCAACATGAAATCAAGTTCAAGCGCTCCAGAAAGTTCTGTGTTAAAAGTGCGGCTGGTATCGTCGAGTTGGAGCTGACCAAATCGCTCTCGAAGCACTTCAAGTTTTGCACAGGCCGACCGTAACGAAGTCTCATCGCGATAGATACCCGCTCCCGACTCCATCGTGTTGCGCATCTCATCTCGCAAGGTCGCAACCCGCTCGGTACCTCGCTCGTTGCTGAGGAATTGCTCTTCAATTCGGCGCGCCTCATCTCGAGCCTGGGACTCCAGCGCCCGTATTTCAAGCTCCGCGTTTTCCACAGCAAACTTCGCTGCACCCTTACCCGCTTGATTTCCGAAGACCAACAACTCTGTCAGTGAATTGGAACCCAGGCGATTGGCGCCGTTAATGCTCACACTGGCTACCTCTCCCGCGGCGTACAAACCAGGAAGAGGTGTGGCGGCGCGCAAGTCAGTCTGCACGCCTCCCATCATATAGTGGATGACCGGCCTTACAGGGATCAGCTCTTCTACCGGATCGATACCCGCGTATTTTGTGGCCAGCTCACGAACCAACGGAAGTTTCCTCTCAATTTTCTCCTCACCTAAATGGCGGATATCAAGGTGAACAAAATCGCCGTAAGGCCCCTCGATGGTCCGGCCCTTTTCGGACTCTTTCACAAAGGCCTGCGACAGTTTATCGCGTGGCCCAAGCTCCATGGCCCGTAGTCGGGGCCATGGGTCCGGGGGTCCTAGCCCATAATCTTGCAGGTATCGATAACCATCTCTATTAACCAGGATTCCGCCTTCGCCGCGGCTGGCCTCGGTGATCAGCAGGCCAGTGCCAGGCAAACCGGTGGGATGATATTGGACAAACTCCATATCCTTCAACGGAACGCCTGCCCGATAGGCTAAGGCCATGCCATCCCCTGTGACAATAGCGCCGTTGGTAGTAAAGGGGAAAACCCGACCCGCTCCACCGGTACACAGAATCACCGCTCGAGCAGCGATCAGGCGCACCTCGCCGCTCCGCAAATTCAGCGCCGTGAGACCCTGACAGCGACCGTTCTCCACCAACAATCTGGTGGCAAACCACTCGTCATAGCGCTTCACCTCTTGGTATTTAAGGGAGGTCTGGAAAAGTGTGTGCAACATGTGGAAGCCGGTCTTATCGGCCGCAAACCAAGTGCGCTCGATCTTCATTCCCCCAAAAGGCCGCACCGCGACGCTGCCGTCCTTTTCACGGCTCCACGGACATCCCCAGTGCTCAAGCTGGATCAACTCCCGGGGGCACTCTTCTACGAAAAACTGCACTGCGTCCTGGTCCGCAAGCCAGTCCGACCCGCTGATCGTGTCATCAATATGGGCCTCAAGGCTGTCGTTCTCCTTGATCACTGCTGCTGCACCACCCTCGGCCGAGACGGTATGGCTGCGCATAGGGAAAACCTTTGAAACCACGGCGATATCGAGCTCGGGGTTGGCCTCCGCCGCCGCGATCGCAGCGCGAAGCCCCGCACCGCCGCCTCCAATGATGACAACGTCGTGTTGGATGCTATCGTTCATATTTTTCGAAATTCTCTTGTTTTGAGTAAAAACTGATCGGGGAGCTCGGGGGTAACTTGAGGGGGCCGGCTCCCCCCGGGAATGCTGTCCTGCCAGAGATGAGCCAGAGGGTTTCTTCCCCCCGAGGCTCGCGGCGTGAGGGTGAGGTAATTTGGATTTTCAAGACTCTACGGAGCAACAGCGATTTTACCACCTCTCATTGAAACCCCAATCCTTTCCAGCCCTATCCACTTCTCTCTTGCATTCTTGCTACTCTTGGAGATTTATCGGATCGCCCGAACCACAGCCGGGCGGTCCAGAGTGCAGCCGGAATCAGGCCTGCAGCGGCCATCAACCACATCAATCCGCTTAGGTCAATCGGAGTAGTGTCGAGCAGCCAGCCTCCGATGGCGCCGCTGATCGCACTGCCCAGCGTGAACGCCGCGATTTCTACCGCGAACACACGACCCTGGTAGTTCTCAGGCACGAGTTGATAGAGCAGCTGAGCGGTGAAGACCCATATCGCTCCCACCGCAAACGTCCGCAGGAACATGCCCAGCAACACGATTCCAAAACTCGTGAGTTGCGCAGCAATCACAAGTCCGAGTGCTGCGAGCAGGCACATCGGCAGTAGGATCAGCCTAATCGCGCGCGCTTGATCTCGCGTAATGCGCCTGCCGAGAATAGGACCGACGCCGGTACCGAGGCCGACCACTGCCCACATGATCCCCAAGCTTGTTGCTCCCCCTTCCCCGATCACAAAGATGCCTTCGGAGATCTGTACCATCACGATATTGATCGCTCCCCCAGCGATCAGGAGGCCGAGCGCAGCCTTGTGGAGCGTGATGACCAGGTTGTCAATTTCGCGCCTAAGATAGCGCAGGCCGTCTGTGTATTCTGCCAAATTGGGCCAGCATGCGGATCACGAATAAGCCGCCTACCGCCAGCCCCGACTCGGTCAGTTGTGCAATGAGAGCCGCGGCGCCAATGAGGTTGAACCAGTCCCCAAACAGGCTGACGATCTGACCTGACCAGAGATAGCGGAAATCCATGTTGCCGCGGATAAGCTCGAAGTATCCGATGGATTGGCTGCGCTCTTGGACCCGCTCAACTTGCTCTGATGTCAAACTAATCCCTATTTTCGAGTTCGTCTTCGGAATTTACTTTCGGCTGACCTACTTGCTGGCGAATGTGCTCTATCGTTTGAGCTTCAAAGCCAAGTACCTCCAGCCAATGGCTCCATGGTTGAGATGGAATCCCCTCAA
>JBHIBY010000117.1:0-6206 GCA_046759305.1 Anaerolineales bacterium | reverse complement strand
GGTCAATTCGTCTGACTTGAGCTGCGCTCTTCCACTCACGTGACAGTGATAGCCGCCATGTGCCACGGAGTGCTCCACGTCCAGCCGTGCCTCAGGGAATAGTTCTTCGAAGGCCGCAGCCAACAAGAAGGTCAGCGAGCGGCGGTAGATCCGCATTCCATCTTCTTCGGCCATTGTGACCGGGCGGATCTCTGACTCCAGCTCAATGGGGTAAATCAGCTCACGCAGCTCGCCGTTGACGATGGCGCCTACGATTGGAGCTGTATCTTGGTCTTCGTCCTTGAGAAATGACGCGAGCTGCAGGCCGCGTTCGCCCTCTAGCACACGCCCACCCGGAAGGTGAATCTGAACGGTGGGACGCGCCTGCGCTTCTTGGATTGCGGGGTTAGCTGTCTGGGCCATTTGACGTAAACAGGGGAATGATTCTACCGCACGCGTTAAGAATCCAATGAGCCTGCTGTTCTAGATTCACAGTAATGCCCTAGCCATCGTGGCCTTGGTCTGAGGGGACCCAGGGCGAGTCAACACCAAAGAGCAGGGCGCCAGAACCAAAGCCTGGTGCCTTGCTCTCTTACTGGGGGATTAGATATCCAACGTGGCTAGCTCTGCTGGTCGGCAGCACAGCACGAGCTCTTTGGCCGCCTGAACCTCGTCCAGCCGTCCGAATGCAGTCGTGTGGGGTGCGGTTTGGAGTTGCTCCGGATGATCCACCGCCTCCTGGGCGATGGATTTCATGGCCTCAATGAAGGCATCCAGCGTGGCTTTGGTTTCAGTTTCTGTCGGCTCGATCATGAGCGCTTCCCGCACAATCAACGGGAAGTAATTCGTGGGAGGATGGAAGCCCCAGTCCATCAATCGCTTGGAGACATCCAGCGCATGGACCTCTGGCGCCTTCTCAAAGCGGCCCTCAACCACAAATTCGTGCATACATGTCCGGTCGAATGGGACATGGTACGTATCCCGCAGAGCTGCAAGAAGGTAATTGGCGTTCAGCACGGCATGGTTCGCGATGTCCTGCATGCCCGACTTTCCATTCGAGCGGATGTAGGTGAAGGCGCGGACGTGCATTCCAAAGTGCCCGTGGAACGCCTTGACGCGTCCAATGGTCTTCTTCGGCATCACTAACCCATAAAGCGGAGGCAGGTCGTCGTCGCCGGGCTCGACCGTATCCACGATCGGTCCGGGAAGGTAATCCACCAGGGCTTCGGAAACGCCTACGGGCCCGGAGCCCGGACCACCTCCTCCATGCGGTGTGGAGAAGGTCTTGTGAAGGTTGTAGTGAAGCACATCAAAGCCTAGGTCACCGGGGCGGATAACGCCCAATAGGGCATTCATGTTGGCTCCATCGCCGTATACCAGGCCCCCGCAGTCGTGCACCAGCTCAATTACCTCTTCAACCTGTTCTTCAAACAATCCTAAAGTGTTTGGATTGGTGAGCATCAATCCCGCTACCGTGTCATCGCACTCGGCGCGCAACGCCTCCAGATCCACATTGCCGCGCTTGTCAGAAGGCAACTCGACCACTTGCAAGCCGCTCATGGTTGTTGAAGCCGGGTTGGTGCCGTGCGCCGAATCGGGGACCAGGATCTTAATACGATCCGAATCGCCTCGATCTTGATGGTAGGCGCGAATGATCAGGATGCCAGTCAGCTCGCCGTGTGCCCCGGCCGCAGGCTGCAGGCTAATGCCCGCGAATCCACCGATTTCCCCCAACCATTCCTGCAACGTGTACATCAGCGCCAGGTTCCCCTGCAGGACTCTCGTGTCTTGAAGCGGGTGGGTATGGGCGAAGCCCGGTAGACGTGCCACGTCTTCGTTCACTTTGGGGTTGTATTTCATGGTGCACGAGCCCAAGGGGTAGAAGGCCGTATCGATCCCAAAGTTTAGCTGCGAGAGCCGCACGAAATGTCTGACTACCTCCAGCTCTGAGAGTTCTGGAAGCTCAAGCTGGTCGCGCAGCATTTCATGTGGCAACTCGGCGACAGGTACGTCCAGATCGGGAAATCGATGACTGGGGCGGCCCGGTGTTGACAGTTCGTAGACGTTTGGCTCAAGCATGTTCATTCAGGGCCTCCACGAAATCGTCGATCTCTTCCTTATAGTTCAGCTCCGTAACTGCGATCAGCATGTGTTCGGCGAGCTCCGGATAGACCTGACTCAGATCATAGCCGCCGATGATGTCCTGGTCTAGAAGCGCCTCGTTGATTTCTGCCACGGGTCGAGGGCAGCGCACGACGAACTCATGGAAGAACCGATCCTGGTTCCAGATCCCGTAGCCCTCCAGTCTGTCGATCTCCTGGGCTGCGTAGTGCGCTTTGTGATAGCAGAGCTCCGCCACCTGCTTAAGTCCCGCCCGACCTACGGTGGATAGATACGCGGTCACGGCCAGCGCCATCAGACCCTGATTGGTACAGATATTGGATGAAGCGCGGCCGCGGCGGATATGCTGCTCACGGGGAGTGAGGGTCATGACGTAGCCTCGCTGCCCTCGACTATCGACCGTCTCTCCGACCAGGCGGCCGGCAATCTTGCGCACGTACTCTTCTCGAGTCGCAAAGAACCCGATATAGGACCCGCCAAAGGAGAGCGGTATGCCGAGCGGTTGTCCCTCCCCCACAACGATGTCCGCGCCGAACTCGGAAGGCGGCTTCAGCATGCCCAAGGCGATCGGATTGGCCACGACGCACAGGAGCGCGCCGGCCTCTCTGGCCGCCTGCCCAAGCGCCTCCAGGTCATAGATGTTCCCAAAGAAGTCGGGATACTGGACCGTCACCATGCTCGTGTTCTCGTCGACGAGTTCGACCAGATCATCCGCAAGCGACTCATCGCCCACGATCTCGAGCTGCTGGCCCTGCAGGTAGGTTCGAAGCACTTCCCGGTATTGGGGATGGATTGCGGGTGAGACGACAATCTTGCTTCGTTTCTCCCGATGATGGTTTAGGGCGAGGATTGCCGCTTCCGCCAGGGAGGTCGCCCCATCGTAGTGCGAGGCATTCGCTACCTCCATTCCGGTAAGGAAAGTGATAAGGCTTTGAAACTCGAAGATGGCCTGCAGCGTACCCTGCGAGACCTCCGGCTGGTAAGCCGTGTATGCGGTGTAGAACTCGTTCCGGAGCAGGACATGATCGACCACCGAGGGCACATAATGGTTGTAGGCGCCGGCACCCAAGAAACAGCTGGCCTGGCGTACGTGCAAGTTGGCTTCGGCCAGAAGCTGCAGCTCCTCCATGACCTCCATCTCGGAGGCCGATTCTGGCAGGGCCAGATCGGGGAAGCGCACGTCCGCAGGCAGATCAGCGTACAGTGCATCCAGGCTCTCGACTCCAATGGCCGCAAGCATCTGACTGCGTTCGGCCTCGGTATGCGGTATGTGGGTCATCAGCCGCTTCGCTCCTCGGCGTTCTGCTGATAGGCGGCCGCATCCATCATTTCCTGCAGCTCTCGGGGATCGCTCATCCGGATCCTCAACATCCAGGCCTCACCATAGGGATCAGAATTGACAAGTTCCGGGTTGTCAGGAAGGGCATCGTTGATCTCGGTTACCTCTCCCGAAACCGGCGAGTAGAGGTCCGCCGCAGCCTTCACGGATTCCAGGATACCCACCGCGTCCCCCTTTGAGAGTTTGTCCCCCACTTCAACAACCACCTCAAAGTAAACGACATCCGACAGCTGGTCCTGGGCGAAATCGGTAACACCGAGCGTAGCACTTTCGGCTTCCACCCTGACCCATTCATCGGTCCCTGTGTATTTCAGCTCACTTGGGAACTCCATGCTGCCTCCTTCGACAGAATAAAAAAAGGCACACCCCTGGGGTGTGCCCTCTGTCAAAAAACCTGAGAGATTCATCCCTTTCGCGGGATTTGCCCCTTCGGTGCGTGGTACGCTTTCCAGAGGTTCGGCCAGGCGGGGTCCTCTTTACCTGAGAGTTTCGTCCGCTGTTCCACCGACAATCGGACTTGCCCCTTCGGTGCCCGAGAAATCGGGTCTCTCCTCCGCCTGTGTTGGATTGCTAATTTCATTCTATGAACCCCGATCAGCAAAGTCAAGTAGAGCACCCTTGACGAGGTTCAATTTCAGACCCGCCGGATATTCTTGATTCATTTTCATGAGCTGTGCCAAGATTAGGCTACTCACTCAACGCCTCTAAGTAAGGGAGTCACATGCAAGAAGATATCACCCTCATCACAGGCGCCAATGGCGAAATCGGTCAGGCCTTGCTGCGAGTTCTGGACCCGGATCGAGTCCTGGCTCTGGACCATATCCCGCTGGATCCTGCACTGGCAGCGTATTACCTGGAATTTGTTCAAGGCGACATCCTCGACCGCGCGTTGCTGGAGGAACTCGGGAGAGAGTTCGAGATCCGACGCATCTACCATCTTGCGGCCATCCTTTCGACCAAGGCAGAAAGCGATCCCTTATTAGCGCATCGAGTCAATGTCGAGGGTACGGCCAACTTGCTCAACTTCGCCCTGGACCAGTGCGAGAAGCGAAGGGTGCAGTTCCTCTTTCCTAGCAGTATCGCTGTCTATGGCCTTGAGGCGAAGGAGGCTCAAGGTCCGGTGGGCGAAGAGAAGCGATTGATGCCGACTACGGTATACGGCGCGGGAAAACTGTACTGTGAACGCTTGGCACAGCACTTCGCCAGGCAGAGTTCGGGCCGGCTGGACTTTCGCGCCCTTCGTTTCCCGGGTCTCATCAGCGCCGAAACGCTTCCCTCGGGCGGGACCACGGACTACGGACCCGAGATGCTGCACTTTGCGGCGGAGGGCCGTCCATATCGCTGCTTCGTTCGGCCTGACACTGTGCTCCCGTTCCTGGCCATGCCGGATGCTATCCGGGGTCTGCAGGAGCTTGCGAGCGCGCCCAGCCTGCCGCGCTCCGTATACAACGTGACTGGCTTCAGCCCCTCCGCGGAAGAGCTGCACCGGAGGGTATTGGAATATTTCCCCTCGGCAGAGGTGAGCTTCGAGCCGGATCCAGACCGCCAAGCGATGGTCGATAGCTGGCCGGCGCAGGTCGACGACAGTGCGGCCGGGCGGGATTGGGGCTGGTCACCCGAGTACGATCTGGATCGCGCGTTTGCGGACTACCTCATCCCGGCGGTGACCGACCGCTACCAGAAAGAGTCGAGATAGCCCTCGCGCGTCAAAATACTTCCCTCAGCAAGCCTCCCAAAACACATTCCCTCTCCGCCCCATCCCGGCTACATTGATAAGAATCGACCGGTCAGGATATGATACCTATCACTATTCCCAAGCGGACCCCTTCCAATAAAGTTGGTCCGTTGGGAAGGGGGATCTGCGAGGGCGGCTGATCCCCTGATTCGCTCGGGCGCTCAGCAAGGTCGGACTCTCACAGATGAATCAAGTAATCGGAGACAGATCTAGGACCGAGTTCGGACCCGTATCCGGATTCTCGCTGGCTTTTGAGGCGTACCGGCGAGATTCTGTATTATCCTTGTAGCCCCCGTTTCTGCCCTTCCCACCCACGATCAGATCCGCCGCGAAAGGAGGGATGGCGAGCGCGCGTACGTAACTGAATCCGCAGCATTCGAAATCTCTAACGCCATATGAAGGCGTTCGAGGAGGGGAGTTAACATGTACAGGAAATACTTAGGCTTCGCATTACTTGCGCTAGCCCTCGTAATCGCCCTATCGGCGTGTGCACCAGCAGCCGAAACCATCAAGATCGGCGTCAACGCTCCACTCACCGGTGATATCCCCAAGGTAGGTGAAGGCACGAAGTTCGCAGCCGAGATGTGGCTAGAAGAAATCGGCGGCGAGCTTGAAGTTGGGGGCAAGACCTATACGGTTGAGCTGGTTATTGAGGATAACGAATCCAAAGGTGAATCCGCCGCAGCCGTCAACTCTAAGCTGATCAGCCAGGATGAGGTGCTGGTGATCGTCGGCCCGCAGGCTTCAAAGCAAGCGGTGCCGGCGGGCGGTGTGGCTAACGACAACTCGACCCCCATGATAAGCCCGTGGTCCACGAATCCAAATACCACGCTGGATCGCCCCTGGGTCTTCCGCACGCCATTCCTGGATCCTTTCCAGGGACCGGTCGTGGCGAATTTCGCGACACAGGAGTTCGGCTTCACAAAGGCTGGGGTACTCTATGACGTAGCCAGCGACTATCCCAAGGGCCTCGCCGACAACTTCAAAGAGGGGTGGGAAGCCATCCATGGAGCAGGCTCGGTGGTGGCTTTC
>JBHIBY010000116.1:0-6212 GCA_046759305.1 Anaerolineales bacterium | reverse complement strand
GCCTTCGCCTCCACGCGCAACGGCGGCCGGCTGGTCTTGGTGGGATACAGCCCGAAACCAATGAGCCTCAACAGCGGGCGAGCAATGTTCAGAGAGATGGACGTCGTAGGATCGCTTGGATGCCGCAGCGTAGACTATCCACGCGTGATCGAGATGGTCCGACAAGGCAAGCTTAAGGCGGCTGAGTTAGTGACCGCGCGCTACGCGCTGGAGGACATCAATGACGCCTTCGATGGCTTACGAGCTGGGGAAGGATTGCGATCGATCGTTACGCCTTAGCCAGTGAGTCGGTATAGGATTGCGATCCATCGCTACGCCCTAGCCTGTGAGCCGGTAGAGGTCTGCTGTCCACTGCCATGCCTCAGGTCCGCACATCTAGTTTGAGACTGAGGACCCAAGGAGAACGCCTAATTATGGAAGACTCAATTTTCGAATTCATTCGCTACGATCGCGCGCACGGCGTTGGCACGCTCATCCTGAACCGCCCGCCGGTCAATGTGATCAACATATCGATGCTGAGGGAGTTGGAAGGCGTACTTCAGAAGGCTGGGGGCGACCCAGAGCTCAAGGTTCTCCAGCTGCGTGCAGAGGGGAAGCTATTTTCAGCTGGGGTCGACGTCGCCGATCACACTCCAGATCGCGTGGACGAGATGATTAAGCTCTTCGATCGAGTGTGCCGTTCTCTGGCCGAGTTTCCAGTCCCAACCATAGCGGTGGTGCAAGGACATGCTCTGGGGGGTGGATGCGAGCTCGTGATCTGTTGCGACATGGCTTGGATGGCCGATGCGGCCACGATTGGCCAGCCCGAAATCAAACTGGCGGTGATCGCTCCGATCGCTGCACTTCGACTGCCAGCGATTGTCGGACCACGCTGGGCGGCTCAGATTCTTTTCTCGGGTGAACCGGTGGAGGCACAGCACGCGAAGAATATTGGGCTGGTCAATGGCACAGGTTCTGTGGATGAAATCGATAGAGCGGTGGCTGAGGTAACGGAGCAGCTGACTGGGCTGAGCGCGTCGGCAACCAGAGTCAACAAGAGGGGCTATCTCATTGGCATGAGGGGCTGGCAATCCGCGGTAGAAGAGATGGAGATGCTCTACCTGGATGAGCTGATGGAGCTAGATGACACTCAAGAGGGACTCAACGCCTTCATCGAGAAACGTGAGCCTGTGTGGAAAAATAAGTGATCGGAAGTGATGTTCGCTAGGGGAATGATCGTTTTCGGTCTCAAACGATTTCCACACCACCATTTTTACGCATTCACCGATCGTACATCGTAAACCTGGACCGGATGTACAAGCTACGATCGTGAGGCAATGAGTCCTGCTCGACGGCCGTTCTTCGCCCTCCCAACCCTCTTCCGGGCGTACGCCCGGATTCTATCCACACCTGCCTCGTGAATCACCCGCGTGATATCCACCTTCGGCTCAGCTAGAAACTAAGCCAGGAGATGCGGTCTTGCCTGCTCGTTGATCCTCTTTGAGCTCGCCGGCGCCGTTTACAGGGATCTTCGACTAACGGTGGGACTAACGGAGCCCTAACGGGCTCCCCTTAGGATACGGACATACTTCCACGTTGAGAAATACGATCACATCGTGAACACTCATTTCGCCTGCGGCTAAGAGAAGGAGATGAAAGATGACACCGAGGAACGGCGCTACAGAACAGGATTCCGGCCGCGAGCAGCTCACTGCGCTCATGGCTGACTTGGCTGCGCCTCACACCGCCCAGCTGCCAAACCGATCAAGCGAACGGCGGCGCAGCGACCCACGCTCTCGCAAGTGCTGCTGAGCGAAACCAGCATCCGCATCGCTCTGTTCCTGGGAGGTTTCTTCGTCATCGCGGCTGCATTCATCGTGGCAGCCGTGATCGAAAGCGCGCGGCTACCGATTCTCCTGCTACTCACCGCCGGCTTCTTAGGGACCGGCTTCGGACTCAAGCGCAGGCTACCAGCCGCCAGCTTCGTCCTGTATGCCGTCTTTACCATCTTGTTGGTGATTGACGCTTGGGTCCTGTTCCAAGGTGCGGGGCTAAATGCCGATGAGCGCCTTCTGTTCTGGACCTCCGTCGCGTTCTTCATGGCGGCAGTGTGGGCGGTTTCCACCGCGATTTACGAATCGCGTCTGTTCAGCGTCCTCGCGATAGGAGCAGCGACTCTGGCTGTGATCTTAATAGGTTCCTACGGGGACATCGAGCTCCAGGCGATAGTATTCATGGTTCAGGCAGTCTCTGCGCTCGCGCTTGCTGTGGTCTACGGGCTGATTCGTTGGAAGCGAACCGAATTCGCGATCCCTGCGTTCGTGCTCGTTCAGGGACAAATCGCCGTTGCCTTGATCGCCTCCGTTGGGCTGCTTATCGCCGGCGATTGGTTACTGTTTGGCCCTACAGATACAGCATGGGCGCTGACGTCCGCAACCTGGCTCATCGGCGCGATCGCGTATGTGGCCAGCTATCAGATGTTTCGGGTTCAACTGTTTCAATACCTGGCCATGTTGGTGCTGCTGCCGGTACCGCAGCTAGCTGCAGCAACCTGGTCACCGCAAGTTCGCACGATCTACATCATCTCCTGGGTGTGGGGCGCGGTACTTGCCTTTGCGGGCGAAGGCCTCGGCCTGGCAAACTGGAAAAAGGCAAGGGCGTGGAGCCCATTTCTAATTGGAGCGTCCGCGCCGCTCTTCGCCTTTGCTGGGCTGGCCTGGGCGCCGGAAGACAACGTCATTGGCGCGGCATTCCTGGCGGGATCGGCGCTGATCTACCTCGGCCTGATGATCAGCCAACCGCGTGTGTGGATTTGGATCGGATCGCTGAGCTTTTCGCTAGCTGCCTATTTAGCGGTTCTTTTCGAATTGGACGTCGAGCCAGGGTTCGTGCTGCTCCTGGCTGGGTTCGTGTTCCTCACCGGATGGGTAGTTGCTGAGAAATGGCTGAAGGTCAGCGAGACCTGGCAAATTGCCCCGCTGGTGCTTGGAACTCTGACCTCGATCGCAGCCGCCTTCGCCCTCCTGATGGTCGGCCTTATGAGCGAGCCGGAGAGAGCTGCCATCGGCATGGGGATCCTGGCCACCTACCTGTACGGCCTAGGATCGGTCCGTGAAACTCCTGAGCTGGGATTCGCGGCCAGCGGCTCGCTCGCATTCTCGCTGCTCTTCGCGATGGTGTCATACGAGGTGGGCGAATGGGTCTTTCCTTTTGTCGGCTTAGCCGCCGGCTTTTATCTGGTTGGCCTGCTGCTGAGGACAGGACAAGCCCCATCGAAGTGGCCGCCGAACTGGTCCGAGGTGCTTCGGTTTAGCGGGCTTGCGCTAGGGGCCATCGTCGGCCTCCTTGCGCCGGCGGCTGAAGGCGATGGAGCCGTCCTGGGCGCAGCAATCGTCGCCTCGATGTTCAGCTTGGAGGCCGCGATGCAGCGCCGTGTGGAGCTCGGCTACCCGGCGATTTTTTATTACCTGCTTGCGTACGTCATGATATTGATCGAGCTGGACGTTACCGAGCCTCAAGCGTACTCGATTGGCGCCGCCCTGCTCGGATTTGTGATGCACTACCTGCTCGTGCGAGCGGGCATTCAGGGTCAGGCATTTGTGATGGGCATCCTGTCGCAGGTCGTCCTGTTAGGGACCACATATATTCAAATGCTTACCACCGAGCAGTTCTCGTTCTTCTTTGTGCTCTTCCTGCAGTCGCTGGCGGTCTTAGCGTATGGTGTGACAGTACGCTCCAGGAGCCTCACGCTCGCCCCGATCGCGTTCTCGATCCTGGGGGTTGTCAGCGTGGCGTTCAGCGTCTTGGCAGGCGTGAACTCCGCCATCCTGATAGGCTGCACGGGGTTATTTATGATCCTGTTGAGTGTCCTGGCCCTCATCTACCGCGATCGGTTGCTGACCGCGGGCCACCGCCTTGGCGAGGGCTTTGGAGGCTGGCAGGATTAGGGCTCGATTGGCTGGACGCTAGGCTCAACATCCAAGCATCACGTGCTCCCTGAAGTACGATGAAAACAAACCGCAAGGCCCCCGAACGGCGGTGGGGACTTTGCGAATCTCGGCGCTATCTAACCGCTGACTGAAGCCAGGAGCAGAGAGGAGATAGGACCAAGGGAAAGCAAAGCGATGGCGCGCAAGCTAATTCCGGCCGCTGCAATCTCAGTCCTGATAATAGGTGGCTGCAATGTCGTGGCGGAGATACTCGTCGCCCCCGTAGACATCGATGGAATCTTGCTGCTAGCCGTATTGTCACTTGGCTTACTGATGTCTTATCCAATCGTACTTCTCTCCCAATGGAGAGTACTCCGCAAGACCTTTCGACGGGTCGGAATATGGCTTCTTGTGGGTGTCATCGGATGGCTTATAGGGATCGTCATTTCAAGCTCGGTTGTCTTTCCGACCGATGAGTGGGTGAGGGGGCGCCCGATGGGACCACCGCTGGATACGCTGCAATTCACGGCGCTTGCCTTTTTCGATCCGGAACCAATTGACACACCACGCCTCATGGCAATTGGAGTCATCATTGGCGCGTCAGTAGGGATCCTTCAATGGGCCTATCTTCGCGCGCAGGTGGAGAAGTCAACCTTATGGATTCCAGCCAGCATGGTCACATGGCCAGCCTCTCTCTATTCAGGATGGCTCCTTGGTCACGTCATTCCAAGGCACCCTATTGGCGCTGTCGCAGCGATTATGGTTTCGCTTTTCATGATCGCTGTTCTTAGCGCAGTGTCCTTGAACGCAATCATACGCGGAAGCTTTTTCCCCGGTCAGGAAACCACGGGAGGCTCGGCGAGAAGGAAAGCTGTTTCAGCCACACTCCTGATAGGCGCACCACTTGTCCTGATTCTCTTCATCATCGTGCAACCACACATACCCGCCATCAAGGATCCAAACGCTAGCTGGACCTATCACTTTAAGAACCCAGGTCCAGGGTCCTGTACTGGTCCAAGTATCTTGATGAACGACCTCCGCGGCCAGGTCTGAGTGAACCACATGGCAACCTGCGAATACGGTACCTTGAGCGTGTACGATGGCGAGCGTTGGTCGACCATCGTTGAGGAGAAGGCCGGCCTAGGCGGTTTGATGTCTGGATTGCAGCCCGATAGGTCGGGGAGGATCTGGATGCTTTCAGGAGAGGTTCTCAAAGTCTATGACGGTGAGAGCTGGGAGAACTATACGGTCGAGAGTCCCGGACTTCACTATGACCTGATAGACAGAATTGACACCTTCTCGATCGACCCGCTCTGGCAAGTGTGGATAGGCACCACATGGCGGCGATCCCGATCCGATTGGGGGCCTGCTGTGACCGTGTTCGATGGCGATACGTGGACTACATTCACCCACGAGAACTCGGGATTGCCGGACCACGGATGGGTGAACTCAATCGCCTTTGATGGGGACGGGGGTACGTGGATCAGCCTGTTTGGTGGCTTGGTGGTTAAGAACGGTGATGATTGGATTCACCTCACACCAGAGAATTCTGACTTGGTCGACGAAACTGTGAGAGCAGTCAGCTTTGACCCGTCGGGAAGAGTGTGGATTGCGTCTGAAGGAGGTCTTCAGCTAATCGACGGCGAAGAGTGGCAAACCTTCGATGGTGTCGACTTTCAATGTGCCGGGCTACCACGCGCGTTTGATGAAAACGGCCCGCTCTGGTCCGGAAGCTGTACGGGTGCCGTAATGACATTCGATGGGATGGACTGGGAGTACGAGATCGAACCAAGCTTCGAGTACCGCGGACATATCTCGTGGTCGGTCAACGATATTGAGATGGACCATCGTGGAAACATCTGGGTCGGGACGGGTGATGAGGTGTGTCTCTACGATGGAACGAAGTGGTCAAGAGTCAATTCATCCAACTCCGGACTCATGGGCGAAGGAGCGTATTCGATCGCTACTGATAGCAAAGGTGACGTGTGGTTCATGAATGGCTCTGGCATTAGTGTGCTTTCTTTCAGCTCTTGATACTCAGCAGCGGCGTTGGCTGAGTACAACCGTGGATCGAGGCGAAAGGAGTTTTATCGAGGCGCCCGGCCGCCCTTACTAGAGCCCGCGCCGCCCGATGCCTGGCGTTGATCTCCTCATGAGTTTCCTTGACCCTTAACCCCTCGGATGGATTTCGTATGGATCAGAGCGACTCCACCTCTCCAAGCGGTTAGATAGCGCTCCGCGGGACGCACGTGACTTAGGATAGCCTGCCCGAAAGCCGACCCTCACCCCTTTGATTGTAGGCCC
>JBHIBY010000115.1:0-6255 GCA_046759305.1 Anaerolineales bacterium | reverse complement strand
TTATAGATCACGAGGTCCGGGTGATAGCGCCGACGCCACTCGTCCCCAGGTCTCTGGTCTGCAATAAGCAAGATTTTTCCTGAGTGCTCGTTGTCGCTGTGCTCCCGATAACGTTTGATTATCAATCCACATATCCCATAGGGGAAATCTAGCTCTAGCATCAGGATGTCCGGGAAGTACTCGTCGAGAATCGTATGCGCATGATCTAGACTCGTCGCTTCAAGTACTCGCCAGCCTTGTTGTTCCAGGCTCATCGCGGTTGCCTTACGCAGCTCAGGATCTCCTTCCATCAGCAAAATTGATGATGTCGACTCATGTGAAGAGGATTGATATTGGTTTGCCATGGTGTGTTCCATTCAAGTGACCTCGGGGAAGCCCAACAAATCTCTAAGTCCTATTTGCGCTGTGGCGTCGCTTATGCTCTTCTCGGTAGAAGCAAGAATGCCGTCTTCCTTTTGCGGCGCTGCGACCAAGCAGACGTGCTATTCTCGTTCGACGATTTCTTCGACCTGACTGGGCGGCCCCGCTTCTTCAAGGCCAAAGCTCCCATTTTTCAATAGATCGTATAGCTCCGTACGAGCGTCATCAGTGGAGATCTCTTCAGCGATCGACCACTCCTCAACCAAGTTGTCAATGAACTGCCTCAGCGCCCGCTTATCGTTGTAGCTCAATCCTTTGTTCCGCCGCCTGGCCCACAGATCTCGAACAACACGTATACCTTCCCGAAGCGAACCTCCGAACTTGGCTTTTTCGATCCGGCTCTGTCTCTTGGAATAGTTCGGATTCATATCGTGAGGAGTCTTTTTTAGTAGGTGGATCGCCCGTCGAAACTGAGCACGGGAAGCCAGCTTACGAATCCGACTGGCCTCGATATCATCTGTGGGGAGCCAATATGTGGCATTATCGTTTTCCACTCTTAGGAATCGGGCCTTTTCACCTTCGATGCGCTTCTTCTCAATCTTTTTGATCTGGCCAACCCCATGCGCTGGATGGAAAATCCAGTCTCCTGCCGAAAAGCCTTGGACTTTTCCGCTCATTAATCCTCCCTGATTCTCCAATCCTCGGGACACCATCTTAGGAGTAGTCCCATATTGGCTTATTGACCGCCGCTGCCACACTTGTCCCGATCCACGGTCTCATAGCTATGCACTGCTCCGATCTTGTTCTGACTGACAACGGATACAGTGACTTGCATAGGGCAGCGCCTGGAGCCTGCTTAGCGAAATCGATCCGCCGCAGGTCATACACTTTCCATATAGATCATCCTTTATTCGCAGCAGTGCAGCTTCAATCTGGTAGAGCTGCTCCTTTGACTGGGTGAGCATAACGGCCTCCCGATCGCGCATCATCTGATCGCTGGCACGATCCGCGTAAGTGGAATTCCCGGCCGTGGTGGCGGCGGGTTGCGCGGACTGTTTGGCCTGGATGCGGCGAATAAGGTTCCTCCGCATGTCCTTCAATTCATTTTCAAGGGCCTCAACGTCGGTATTGCTCAGCATTTTGCTAATTATTTCGGGCGAATCTGGTCAAGTGGTCTTTGCCCGCCTATGTATCTTGCGAAACCCTTACGAGCCATCAGCTGATTCGTTCTCACTGCCCGTGAAGCAAGCAAATCGGATCGGGCAATTCGCTCGGATGGGGCTTGTTTCCTGTCCTATCAGGAGCATTAGCGCTAGCTCGATAGCGCTTCGCAAGAATCGACCTCAGGTCGAAAGCGTTCGATTAGTGTGTCATCCTATCCTCGCATCGCGTCCGAGCTTCGATCCAGAGATCTTCATGGAAATACTCCGAAACGGCTTCACGCCGCTCTAAAAGAGGCAATCATTTCCCGTGGCTATCATTCGCAAGCGCTACGACTCCGATTACTTCGAAAACCCTCTCACCGCGCAAACATATGATTCTCTGAGAAACCGAACTCGACTGAAGGTGCTTCTGGCGCGAAAGCGTAGGGGATCACTTCTCGAAATCGGTTTTGGGAACGGCGATTTCTTGAGGGCGGCAGCGCAGCACTACGACGTTCGAGGAATTGACATTTCGGAATACGCGGTGTCGAAAATTGATGACAGCTTGGCAAGCAAGGTTTGCCGGTTTGATGTTGAGAGCGATCGACCCCTCCCCGGTCACAATGATGTCATAGTGGCATTCAATGTTTTTGAACATCTTGAGCAGCCGGAACGCGTGATCCGGAAGGCGTTCGAGGGACTCCGAGAGGGAGGTCTCCTCATCGGTTCAGTACCGCTCAAGGGTGGCCTCCTCGGAAGGTTGCATACCGCCGCTACGAATTTCTTTGATCGCACGCACAGTTCAACTTATTCGCCTAACCAGTGGCGGCGGATTTTCCATGGAGCGGGGTTTGCGAGGCTTCGATTCTTCGGTGAAGTATTGATCGGTAGCAGGATATCGTTTTACCTGGAGAGGAGTTGCTGGCGATATCTGTCCTTCAATCTGATGTTTGACTGCGAGAAGTGAGAAGTAAAGCCGAAAAAGGAAAGAGAAGATGGCTCCGCGAAAGAAGAGCAAAAAGAAGCGGAAGAAAAAGTACAAGCTGAAAACACATAAAGCAACTGCTAAGCGCTTCCGGAAAACTGGGAGTGGGAAGATCCTGAGGACCAAGGGTCACCAGTCGCACCTCAAGAGGAGGAAATCGAACAGGGCAAAGCGTGCAATGCAGCGCATGCATGAAGTTGTGGCGGCGGGCCTCAAGCGCAGAATCCGCCGCTTGGCCCCTTACTTAGGGCGATAAAGCATTGCATTCTGCGGCAGCAAAGCGCCTCTTGCAGGCAAACCTAAACAACTAGCCACCCAGTCTCTATAAATGTCAGACTGGTTAGGCCCTGCACCCAATCAGAAAGATCATAGAAAGATTTCTTGGGAGGCCGAGAACGGTTCGAAATCCCAATGAGGCACATTTGTAATGGCTATGCGATTGGATCGACAGCCGCTTCAAGACTCGATGCAGATTGTTGGTTCGGTCCTACTCACATGAGATAGGTGAAAGGATGTAACTATGACAAATATTGTAGGAATAATCAGTAATCAAGCTAATCTGAGCGATGCCATCGAAAAGCTGGCCAAGCTCGGGCTCGCCGGAAATATCAGGCTATTCACGCCAGAGATGATCGACGAGGAGCCGCAAAGCCCGAGCTCCCATCAACAGGTGCTGATCGCCCGGCAGGCAGGCCCCGGAGGCTTTACGAAATCAGGCTTGGTTCAAGCAGTCATTCCAGGAGTAGTTGGTTCGGTGGATGCGGAGGATAAACCTCAGCTAGATGCTTCTGCATTGCGGAAGGAGCTTGAGAAGATCGGGGTGGGACAGGAGGAGGCTCGCTTTTGCGTCGATAGCCTCATCCATGGAGGGACTCTGTTGACGCTCAACGTTGATGAGGAATACGAAGAGGATGCTTTGAGTGTCCTCAGAGGAGCAGACGCCATCATGCCTGTGGACGCATCAAGCGATCATTGATCCGAATCACAGCTGGATGTATCGCTAATTAGGAGAAAGGAGTTCGAGAGTGGTACTTACTGATGAGAAACTCAAGAAAGTCGTGATCGACCAATTGTTCTGGGACTCCAATGTCGATTCATCTTTGATTCGGGTTGTTGTCTCGGATGGAAAGATCACCTTGTGCGGTTCGGTACCCACGGATCGTGAACGGGTTGCCGCTGAAAATGCCACATCTTCTGTCCGTGGAGTCAGAAGGCTGAAGAACAAGCTCGAAGTACGAACGTACCCTAATTATGGTAAGCCTCCGACCGACGATGAGATTCATCAGAAAGCCAAGGACCTGCTAGCACTGAATCCTTGGGTCTCTGGCCGAGACATCGAAGTCACCGTCGAAGGCGGGCACGTAACCTTAGCTGGCACTGTTGGTGAGTCATGGAAAAAGTGGAAGGCCGAGAACCTAATGCATAATCTCCACGGCGTGACCTACGTAACCAACCACCTAGCGGTAGTCCTAACAGAAAGCAAGGTCGACAAGGAGATTGCTAAGTACATCGAAGCTGCACTTGACCATGACGCCTACATGTTTGCTGAAGATGTGGATGTGCAAGTAGAAAATGGGACGGTCTCGCTAACCGGGCAGGTACCAAGCTGGTACGCACGCTGGAGAGCTTATGACATCGCCAAGGCTACGCCGGGTGTCATCCATGTGAGTCAGGAGTTGGAGTCCGCCTAATGTCTGCCGAAGCCGACCGGAGTGCTCAATCTGCTGAGAAGCTCGAAAACGCTTCCAGACCAACGGGGAGTGATTGGCCTACACCTGGTAACGATGTGACGATGCTGACCGTTCAACAGATCCTCGACACGAAGGGAAACGATATCTGGTCAACGAAACCATCTGCGCCAGTGTACTGGGCGCTGGAGGTGATGGCTGAGTACGATATCGGCGCCCTACTTGTGATGGAGGGTGAGAAGCTTGTTGGGATCATGTCTGAGCGCGATTATGCACGAAAGGTTCGGCTACAGGGCAAGTCTTCGCTCGAGACACCTGTTAATGACATCATGACCAGACGGGTTCGCGTCGTGTCGCCCAAAGCCAACCTGCTGACTGCGCTAAGGCTCATGTCTGAGAAGGGGATACGTCACCTTCCGGTCGTTCAGGGCGACACAGTGATCGGTGTCGTCTCCCAAGGGGATGTGGTTAAGAAGATCATGGAGCAGCAGGACTTCACAATCAGCCAACTCGAGAACTACATTTCCGGCACCCGCTAGAGTCGAGTCGGGCGCTTCATTCAACCCCGCATTCCACGATCAACCTTTTTCCAAAATACAGCAGAGATCCAGCACCGCATTCCACAGGTTGAGACTGCCCTGCGAGCCGGTAACCCTCGATGCACTTGCAGAATTGCCATTCAGCCCCTCCCCGGATTGCCCGATATCCAATCCAACTTGTAGCCGGACACCAGATTTCGGTCTTCGTTGACCCGGTCGTGTGCCCACAATACAATTGAAATCGTGGCTGACCAGCCGATCCACAAGGCGCGGGCGGAGCTGTCCCGACTCACAGCGCTCATCGATGCGCTTACTATCGGGGTCTTTATGGTGGACACGGATGGCATGGTCACCGAATTTAACCATCATCTCGCAAATATCCTCCATGTTGGTGAAGACGAATTCGTAGGCAAGCCCTACCAGGAGCTATTTGCTCGCCTCTTGGAGGATTCCGCCGAGCAGGAAGTCGTGCAATCCTCGCTCGCTGATGCAGTAATTGCGGTGGCGGAGCGACCGGTCGTCGATGTCGTTCTAGCCTCTGAACCCGTTCGCCATCTGGAGACCAGTTTCTTTCCAGTGTGGGAGGATGAAGGAGCGCCTATCGGATGGGGCGGCCTACTCTCAGATGTGACCGCCGAGCGTGAGCGTGTCGCCTGGAAGCTTGAGTTGCTCTCGATTCTCTCCCACGACATCCGAGCACCGCTCGCTACCTTGAAGGGTCATGCCACCGCTGTCCTCAGCAACTTCCGGATGTGGGACGACGCGATGGTGATGGAGTTTCTTCAAACCATCAGCCGCAGCACTGACCAGGTAATCAAGCAAGTCGATCGTAATTTGGCGCTCACGAGGGTCGAATCCGGTCGCCTGGGTTTGCGACCTGAAGCCTGTTCGCCTGAGATCCTGATCGAACAGGCCGTGGAGCGGGCTGCAGCGGTGATGGAGGAAAAAGAGGTACGGGTGTCCGTGCCCCCGGACGCGCCTAAGGTCCGAGCCGATCCCGGCCGCATCGAGGAGCTACTTATTAACCTGCTGGAAAACGCGGCCCGATATTCTCCCGAAGACAAGCCAATTGAGATCAACGCCGATAGTGAGCAGCGCCGCGTGCGGTTCTCGGTGGTAGACCACGGTCCGGGGGTTCCCGCCGATCGCCAAAAGGAGATTTTCCGAAAGCACGTTCAGGGAGGAGATGCGGACCAAACGGGCGGCCTGGGGCTTTACATCAGTCGCAAGATCGCCGAAGCACATGGTGGGAAGCTGTGGGTGGAAAGCCCATTGGAGAACTCCGACCACGGGTCTCGCTTCGTTTTTGCTCTTCCTGAAATGCCCCACATTGCATCACGGGCATCTGCATCTACGGACCAAGAGCTTCGGGCTGCGGTGCAAGCGGAGCAAGCGCCGCTCCGGGTGCTGATTATCGAGGATGAAGTAGATTTCCAGGCACTTATTCGGTCAATGCTTCTGGAGGCAGGATTTGAAGTTGAGATGGCACAGGACGGATCAACTGCTATCGACATCGTCCAAACCTCGCCGCCCGACCTCAT
>JBHIBY010000114.1:0-6393 GCA_046759305.1 Anaerolineales bacterium | reverse complement strand
TCTTTCCACTCCAACTCTCGATGCTAATTGCGTAAACTGATGTTCGCGCCAGTTCTTCATCAGTGATAGGTCGATACTCCTTCCCTGCCACCATGCCTGTGAAGTACTTGTTAATCAACCCATATAGCGCTCTTTGTTTCGCTTCCCTCGCCTCAAGTACAAACGCCTTTGCAAACACGATCACTCCCGCATGCTGCACTGTGAACTCCAACGCCACATTCGATGGCAAGAAGTCGCCCCTCTCACTTGTCTCAAAGCATACTTGCGCGTGGTGTTCAATGTTGGCTCGTACACGTCCAACGATATTGGAATGAAAGCATATTTCATTTCGTTCCTCGTCAAACCAGAATGTACTCGGCGTGATAAATGGTTGTCCCTCCCAGAGCGTGGCTATGTGTCCGATGCGAGCCCGATGTAAGAATCCTCTTATCCAGTCATCATCACGCACGTATTCGGGGATGCGTTGCTCATTTGGCGGTGTAACGTCTAGGCTGTAGTTTTTTGACATACCCTTCCCTCACGTTGATATCAAATCACATAACAAGGCGAAAATTCTTCTGAATTAATCCCATATAAGCGCATTACGCGGAAGAACCTGCGGATAGCGTCGTGACGACGCGTGCGGTATCCAGCGAGAATACCATTTACGACCTTAAGCGCTGACATTAGAATGAACGGGCTATGGAAGGGTTGTCCCGTCGAGAATTCCTGAAATTCAGCGGATTGTCGCTTGGTGGGTTCGCCTTCCGTCCCCCAGGGCCGAGAGCCGGCCCGACCAGGATGGGCGTTGGTCGCGTGACAGTGGATTGGATCGGCCTGTACACCGAGCCCTCCTTCCAATCAACACAACTGGACCGTCTCACTCGCGACAATCTCATCAGTCTGGTGGATCGCGTTTCAGCCGATAACGCCCCACAACATAACCCCATTTGGTATCGAGTTCTGGAGGGGTATGTGCATTCCGGGCACATCCAACGCGTCGACTGGGATCCGCAGCCAGCGTTAAGCACGATCCCCAATTCTGGAGCACTGTTCGAGGTCACGGTTCCGTACACACGCAGCTATCGGAAGCCGGATCCGACCTCCGATCCCCTATACCGCTTCTATTATCGATCGACAACCTGGGTCACGAATTCGACTACCGGTGAAGATGGCCGGACCTGGTATGAAATCTTCGACGATCTTGTACGGATAAATTATTGGGTACGAGGCGAGCACTTGCGCTTTGTGCATGCTGAAGAAATCGCTCCGATATCCGCCGATGTTCCATTGCGCTACAAACGAATTGAGGTGGATCTGAGCAGTCAGGAGCTTTTCTGTTTTGAGCACGGCAAACTTGTGATGCGCACTCGGATCTCCAGTGGGATTCCGGACAAGCGACCGCGAGAAAATGGCATCCCAACTATCACACCTAAAGGCCGATTTTGGGTTGAGGTCAAGATGCCCAGTCGGCACATGGGGGACGGTCACATTACGGCAGATCTCGAAGCCTATGAGTTGCCTGGTGTACCTTGGGTCTCATTTTTTACGCCTACTGGCGTTGCTTTCCATGGAACGTACTGGCACAACGACTTTGGCCGTCCGAAAAGCCATGGCTGCATCAACATGCACTCAGAGGAAGCTAAGTGGCTCTATCGCTGGACACTGCCGGTCGTTGCCGCTGAGGAAACTCGCCGCATTGGTCGCGGTACTCCCATCCTGATTGCTTAGTTCTGATCCCTTTGCTTCCTGACTTGATCCAGGAGCTGCCCCAGTTTTCCGGTCTCACTGTAGCCTGAAGCCCCGCGATCAACAGCTGCACGGCCCTCCTCTTCTGAGAGCGCATTCGCGAGCACAAAGATATCAAAAGGATGGCCCAGCTGCCTGAGGCCTCGCAGCAACCAATAATCCCGCTCCTGAGCCATCATCGCATTCACCAGCACAAGCTCCGGAGGGATATGTTCAGCTAGCGCCAACCCTTCCTCCGGTCCGACGGCCTCCGTAACCCGGTAGCCATAGGATTGGATCATTACAACAAGTTGCTCTCGAGTAGCATCATCCTGCTCGACCACAAGCACTCGTCCGGCAGGGCTGACGCCAGCTCCAAGCACTGCCTGTATAGTCGATACAAGAGCCGCTGTTCCGCTGGGTCGCACAAGAAAACTCGCAGCCGCGAGCCGCTCCTCACCTTCTTGGGGATCACTCATTGAGGTCAGGAATAATACGGGAATGTTGAGCGTACGGTGATCCTGTTTTAGAACCGTAGCAACTTCAAGAGCCCCCGGATCCCGGGACAACATATCCAGAAGGATGAGGTCGGGATTCTCCTCACGAGCTAGAGCCAACACCTCTCGACCCTTAGTGGTCGAAGCTACCCGATATCCTTCCTCCCCCAGCTCCTCGGACATCATTTCAAGACGCTCTGGATCCTCTACGAGGATTAACAAGGTTTCGATCGTGTCCTTCTCCGGAGCGAGGTGGGATTCTACGATGCTCCGGATATCCCCCTCCCCTCGTTGAGTTGCTAAGAGTGGTAATGAGAGCCTGAGCCGAGGTCGTTCGCTCTCAGGCCCATCCAACCACAGATCGCCGCCTCGCGATTGTGCCAATTTGCGGACAGAAGGTAGATCCGCTTCATCGTCCGATGCATCATCCGATGCATCGTCTTTAAGCGCCATTGCCAAATCGAGCGCCTGCTGGCCAACCGCGGGAGAAGCGGGGAGTCTGATGTTAACAACAGCCCAAGGACCGGTTCCGTCCTGAGGATCGGGCTGGATTTCGGCGCTCACAGTCACTTCCCCCTCATCGATCGCCATGACCGCGTGGCCGATAGCCCCGCTGATCATCTGCACAACCTGATGCTTTCCCACTCGAACGGCCGGCAGGTGGGCAGGGTACTCAGCCACAACGGTGACCGGCTTGTCCCCTGCAAGACCAGCAGCTTCCGCCACAGCCTTTTCGATCGCCTGGGGCAAATCCGTGCGTTGATCCGCGATCTCAGCCATCAATCGATGTTCCCACACCTAAGCGAGTCTTACAATTCTGCCCTTCTCGTTCTAGAATGGCAAACATGGAAGCACTGGTTGCAGCGGCAAAGCTTGGAAAGTACGCGACCTCAGAAAGCGGAGACACCTTGGAAATGGTCGAGCGTCCCTCCGGAGGTATCTCATTCGTTTTGGCCGATGGCCAACGGTCCGGTAAACCCGCGAAAGCCATCGCCAACGTGGTTACACGCTAGGCTCTGAGTCTTCTGACGGTGCAGCCGCGCGAGCTGCATCCGACTATCTATACACATACCGTTCGGGAAAAGTTATCGCCACGCTAAACATACTCTCGATCGATATTCATAGCCAAACACTTGTCGTCGTAAGGAACAACCCCGCTCCCGTTGTCGTGATTGACAACGGGGCTCTTCGCATGCTTGATGCTCCATCCGAAGCGGTCGGGTCACGAAAAGGCATTCGACCCGAGATCCAGGAGATCCCCCTGCAAGACGGAATACGAGCCGTCGTATATACCGATGGTTTGACCCATGCCGGTGACCGCAGCGGGAACCGTCTCGACGTCATATCCTGTATTGATGATCTTTCTCAAGGATCCGAGGCCGCACCTTCCTACTGGGCTGACCACTTGCTGGAAAAGGCGCTTCATGCGGATGATTTGCGAGCGTCTGACGACATCACTGTGCTGGTGGTAGCAATCCAAGAAGCATCCGGAGACGATGCGCGCCGGCTATCTGTGCGCGTTGCGCTTTGATTCGCGGTGAGCTCTAGAGCAGCCTCAGAAAGCTTCACCATCGCTATCGTTGGTCCCTGCGCCTCAGGCAAAACGACCCTGGCACGCGGCTTGGAAGGCTACGGCATTCGGGCTCGTCAGGTCGTGCAGGAACACTCTTACGTGCCACGAATGTGGCAGATTATTGCGAAGCCGGATCTTTTGATCTATTTAGAAGCCTCGTTTCAGGCCTGCAGCAATAGGAAGCACCTCAACTGGGGCCGGCAAGACTACGATGAACAGTTACGCAGGCTGACACATGCACGAGAGAACTTCGACATTTTGGTTGAGACCGACATGCTCTCCGAATCGGCCGTACTGGATGAAGTTCTATCTGAACTGCGCGCCAGGCAAGTGGTCTCAAGCTAGTACCGAGACAGACCGGATGATGCTGATGAATTCGTTTCTCTGAAATCGCACCTCAGGGCTAGTCCGTCTCCAGACGGTACCCGTATCCACGAACGGTGACCAGCAGCTTAGGGTGATTAGGATCTTCTTCGATCTTTTGACGTAGGAACCAGACATACCGGCGGAGTGCACTGCTGCCTTTTTGGCGGTAATCTCCCCAGACTTCGGCAACCAGGTCCTCCTGGGAGATAGCTGCTCCTGGATGGTGTGCCAGCGCAGTGAGTAGCCGAAATTCGGTCGGCGTAAGTGAGAGCGGTTCGTCTTCCAGAGCAGCCTCTCGCCTACGAGTATCGACCACTACCGGACCGACTTTAAGGACATTGTCTTCGTCGCCAGCCCCAATTTTCGCACGTGCCAGTACTGCTTGAATACGTGCGGTCAGCTCAGCCAAGCTGAAGGGTTTGGTTACGTAGTCGTCGACGCCAAGGCGGAAACCACGCAATTTGTCCGCTTCCGAGGACTTAGCGGTGAGCATAATCACAGGCGTTCCGGAGAGCTCCCGCAATCGGGCACAGACTTCCCACCCATCCATTCCGGGCATCATCAGATCGAGTACAACCAGATCGGGCCGTTCATCGAAGAATAGCTTGAGAGCCTTGGTGCCACGGTCTGCCGTGACAACTTCAAATCCTTCCCCCTCCAGGTACTCTCCCATGAAACGCAGTAGGGTTTTATCATCGTCAACGGTTAGGATCTTGGCCACTATTCTGTCTCTGCTTGAGGCAACCAAAACACCAAACGTGCGCCGGTTTCCTCGCCAGGTTCTGCTCGAATACCGCCTCCCATGGCCTCAATTAGCTTACGTGCCATTGGAAGCCCCAATCCGTGTCCATAGATTTCTCGTGCATCGCTACTATCCAAACGGTGGAACATCTCAAATACCCGCTCGCGCTCTTCGATAGGGATTCCTGGACCGGAATCGCTCAAACTCACGCTGACAATTCCGTTCTCCGCCTCGGCCTGAAGCACCAAATCGCCTGAGGGCGCATATTTTGTAGCATTATCTAGCAAATGATAGAGGACGCTCTTTAGTCCCCGTTGGTCCGCCATCATCGGAGGCAGATCGTCCGAAATCTCGGACTTTAGGCGCTCGAGGTCCGGCAATTGGGTTATCACTTCCGCTGCGACCCTCTTGAGCCGAACGGCCTGCAAATGGAGGGGGAAGCGGCCGGCTTCCAAGGCGGATATATCCAGGATTGCCTCGACGAGCGTTCCCAGTCGTTCAATTTCCGCATGTACAGTGCGAAGCCGATCGGATCCAGGCTCAGAGCTTTGATCCAAAGTGAGCTCTATGCCGGATCGGATATTTGTTAGCGGTGCACGAAGCTCATGCGATACGAGAGCCACGAACTCAGACTTGAGTTGATCCAGCTCTTTGAGCTCTTCATTTAATCTAGCAAGATCGGCGACAGTTTTTTCAAGCGCAACGGTTCTTGCGCCCACCTTCTGTTCAAGTCTTTGATTGAACCGTTCGAGCTGGCCGCGTGCCTCTGCTACCTCACCCAACGCTGTCTCCAGCTCTAGCGCATACTGCCTTAACTCCCTTTGGCCGAAGATCACTCCTTGCCGCGCAACCAGCAGCAGACTGAGAGTCGCGGCCGCGGCGATCGTGGTCCAATCCACCTGACGGGTCAGCCACCATCCCAACAGAGCCGAACCTACGACGACGTAGGTAGCGGCCAGAGGCAAAATGGGTTCAATTCGAGTAGCCACACTCCGCAGGGATGTGCGCCGCCAAGGACGTGAGGTCTTATCCGTACTCAAGCGCAACCCAATGCTCATCAGAATCAAGGCCGCGCCAGTCCAACCAACTACCATGGGCCCCGCAGTAGAGACATCTTCCTGGAGGCGAGCGTACGAGTTGGCGAGATCCGCCACAGTCACGAGGGTTGTCGCTATTGCCAGCGATAGAAATAGCCTCGCCCGCTCACCGGACTGACTGCGCAATGCCAATCGGGCGCCAAGCACTACCAGGATCGAACCAAGCGTGGGGGCGATGCCAGCCCATATCAATGAGATGGGATCCCCAAATCTCACTGCCAGAGCCGGCCGAATGAGTATCATCCAAACCAGCGCACCGACCGCCAGGACCAGAATGACGACATCGAGGATCTCTCGCAATCGGCCGAACCTCTCCGGGGCTATCTGCCGATAGGTAGCAACGCCGGTCAGGGCTGCGAGATATCCTGCTAGATAAATTAGATCTGCCGCCGAGGGTAACGTGGGCGGTTC
>JBHIBY010000113.1:0-6498 GCA_046759305.1 Anaerolineales bacterium | reverse complement strand
CCATGGTGCATGATCTCTTCGCGAGTCTCTTTGTAGTGTCCATACGAAGTGCCGCAATGGATGAGGGGGTAGTAGCCGGTCTCATAAGCGGCGGCGAAGTTGCGGTGGGCAACGGCTGCCTGCGCAGCCGCGTTGGAGGTGGCCGAGGCGTAGTAATTCCAGGCGGTGCAGGAAGTCTGATCGGTGGGGTCGATGTATTGCAGCTCGAGCTTGCGGGCGATCCAGAATATTGAGGTGGAGTACCCCGGGATATGCCCACACTGGCCGCAGGATTTGTGGTGCCATGTATTTTGGTAGGGGATTTTCTTGGAGCGGCCGTACTTGGTCATCACCTCTATGTACGGTTCAGGCACGCGCTGCACGATGAGCTCGCCGTCGGCCTCCAATTCGAAGAGTAGGTCGTGGAAGTCTTCCGGCGCCTCTTCCGCATTGCGATCGAAGCGCCGCTCGGTTTTTAGTAGAGCCTCCGTAGAAATGGGCATACCTCTTGACCTCCAGGGATCCGGAAGTGGATCAGATGTCGTAGCCGGCTTCCTCGAGCATCTCCTCCATCACATCGCTCAGTATCAGGTTCAATCCTTCGTCGACCTTTTCAATCATGTCCATGACGCCGGTTTCGTACCAAATCAGGTAGAGTTCGATCAGGGTCTTGTCGTCCACCTGCCAACCGGTGTTGGTTGTGTGCAAAGTCTCTGGCGGCAAGGCTCGTCGCCACAGATCGAGTTCATCTGAGACTCGTTTAACGTCCGGTCCCCAGTCTGGGAAGGCATCTGGCTGCAGCATGTCGGGCGAGACCTGAGTGCCAGTTCCCATGATCTTGTAAACGATGCGGCTGTAGCCCTCTAAAGCCTGTTTGGCTGACTTGAGCCCGTTGTTGACCGCAACCTCGCGCAGGATCGTAATCAGGCCTCCGGGTGAATTTGCTCTGGGACAGCGGTTGCATGAGAAGCACTGTGAGCAGTTCCATACATCATCGTTCATCTGCTCATATATGAGCTCGATGTCTTGGCGGCCCGCGGCCTGGGCGATCTTCCGCGGGGAGAAATCGTAGAAGCGGGCCGATGGGCAGGCCGCCACGCATATGCCGCACTCGTAGCAGCCGTACAGGTAGTCCGGGAAACGCGCGTCGGCCTTGACCTCTTCCCACAGCCGTAGCTTTTCCCCGTAAGCGACTTCAGGATACTTGTCGGCGAATAGGCCCATGAGCTCCTTGCTAGAACGAAATCACGGCGTCGGCTTCAATGGCCATATCGTTGAAGGCGGCGCCGCCAATCATCTCAACCCCCTCGATCATGTCGTCCATGGTATATCCCTGCAAATCGAGGGAGGGTAGGCAGACCATCAGACGAACGCCGATATCGAGCGCCTGGTCGATGAAGTATCGAAGCTCTTTCCCGCCCCCTCCGGCTTTTGGAACGATGATCTGCTCAGCAGCGCCTTTCACTAGAAGCTGTGGTCCATTCATCGTGAAGTAGATCGCCACTTCGTTATCCATCGCAGCCGCAGCCGCGGCCAAGTAGAAGGGCGTCGCGCTGCGTTCGGGCATGTCGCGCCCGTGGGTTTGAACGTAAAGCACACGATTGGTGTCGTCGTCAGCGGGTTCTAGCCACATTTGCTCCGGTCCTAATCAGAAAGTCAACAAGCCTCGCAGAGGCGCGGCTAGCTTCGGCATTCTTCATTTGTGGGGCGTCGTACTCGGAAGTCCGACTCGCGAAGGGAGATGGCCTGCCATCGCCCCTCGTGGATCAGATAAACAGCGAGATATCCGCGTCGACCGTCCACTCTAGGAACGTAGCCGCGCCGCCCGGTATAGCCTCCGGGATGAGATCGTCTAGCTCAATCCCGAATACAGGAGCGGTAATCATGCAGGCGATCATGTCGACTTCGGAAGCCACGCAGGCGTCTCGCAGATCGGGGAGCGAGGCGACCCCTTTCTCCTTGAATCCCTTCTTCATCAGAGTCTGCGATAACGAGTCGAACCCGGGTATCGCCATCAGCGCCGTCGGGATCTGCCAGTTGATATTCTGTAAGGATTTCGGGCCAAACGGCATTTTCATCGGCATGGCGGGATTGCCTACGGGCGTCACCGGGGTCTCCAGATCCTTCAGCAGGAGACTGAGGCCAAAGAACGTGAAAAATATCCCCACCTCCCAGCCCATCGCGCCGGCCGTACTGGCCAGGATCATCGGGGGATAGGCCCAATCAAGTGTTCCTTTGCTGGCAATTATGGAAAGTCGATGAGGGGCCTCAGGGTCGGATCTAGTCATTTCAGACCTCCTTGGGAAAAATCCGGAATCACTTGGTGCGCTTGAAGAAGAAGATGAATTTGCCGTCCTCCTCATACTCTTTTAGCGTCTCATTGCCGGTCTGGCGCGTCCAAGCTTGCATGTCAAGAACCGCGCCCGGGTCGGTAGCGATCATTTGCAATACCTGGCCGACCTCGATCTCCTTTATGGCCTTGGAGGTCTTAATCACCGGGGTTGGGCACATCGTGCCGCTGCAATCTAAGACTTTGTCAGCCACAACTTCAGCCATGGGATACTCCTCGCTGCGTATCGCTCTTGTTCGCGATCGTCGGTAAATCAGCTCTCGGACCTCTCAATTGCACCTCCTTGGCTGTGACACCTATCCACCTCAGGTGATTATTACACCCAGGATTGGGTCCGTCAACGCTCCTAATACAGTCCTCACTGATTTGTATAATTCGGCGGGTGTCGTGAACGAGCGGCGCTGCAATCAGGATTTATTCGCGCGCTGTCGGTCCAGACCTTGATAGTAGTGACACAAATCGGCAAGAACGCACTGCCCGCACAGGGGCCGAAGCGCCTTGCAGATCTGGCGGCCGTGCTGAATGATGTTCAGGTGTACTGGATAGTAGGTTTCTGGAGGGAACAAGTCGGCAAGGATCTCATGCGTCTTCTCCCGTCCAGCCTTTTCGGGGCGAAGACCGATGCGACCGCTCACTCGATGGATGTGTGTGTCCACCGGAAAAGCCGGCATATCTAAGGAAAACTGCATCACGATCGCGGCAGTCTTGGGTCCGACGCCTTTCATCTTCACCAGCCAGGCGCGCACCTCTTCTGGCGGCATGTCCCGTAGAAAATCCAATTCGATCTGCCCCTGCTCTTCAGTGATGGCTTGGAGGGCTGCCTGGATGCGCGGCCCCTTCTGATTGGCGATGCCCGCGATGCGGATGGCTTCTATCACGTCTTCCGGCGGGGCGTCGCGGACCTCTTCCCAGGCCGAAAACCGCTCTCGAAGGCTATCGAAAGCTCGATCACGGTTGATGTCATTCGTGTTCTGGGAAAGGATGGTGGAAACCAGCTCGTCTACCGGCGGTAGGGGATTGCGCCAGGTTGGCTCGCCGTAAGCCTCTAGGAGGCGGCGGTGAACCTTGAGCGCCAGTTTCTTCTTTGAGGGCTCGGGAGTTGTCTCAGTCAATCCGAAAGCCGATCTCCGGAATCCGGCCAATTCCGCTTGCCATCGCTCGCATCGCCGTGACCTGCGCCAGCAAATTCAGTTCAGATCAATCTACACATGCTGGAGGGTCGCAACGCTGAGAGCTGCGCCAGCAGGCTCAGCTGCAACCAAACCACACGTGCTCGATGGTCGCACCGCTGGGAGCTGCGCTAGATAGATGCGTTGTGGCTGCGCTACATATGCTCGATGATCGCGTCGCCGAATTCGGAGGTCTTGACCTTAGTTGCATCTTCCATAAGACGGTGAAGGTCATAAGTGACCGTCTTCGCTGCGATAGCCCCCGAGATGCCGCTGATGATCCGATCGGCGGCCTCAATCCAGCCCATGTAGCGCAGCATCAATTCACCACTGAGGATCATGGAACTGGGGTTTACGACATCCTTGTCGGCGTACTTTGGGGCGGTTCCGTGCGTGGCCTCGAAGATCGCATGCCCCGTCTGGTAATTGATGTTACCGCCCGGCGCGATGCCAATGCCCCCCACCTGGGCTGCCAGAGCATCCGATAAGTAATCGCCGTTCAGGTTCATCGTTGCGATCACATCGAATTCACGCGCGCGTGTGATGGTCTGCTGGAAGGCGATGTCTGCGATAGCATCCTTCACGAGCAGCGCCCCGCCATCCAGAGCAGCCGACTGCTCCGCATTGGCGGCCTCTTCGCCCTTCTCCGCCTTGGTTCGCTCCCACTGTGCCCAGGTGTAAACCTTGTCGCCGAATTCGCGCTCGGCAACTTCGTAACCCCAGTTCCGGAAGGCGCCTTCCGTGAACTTCATGATGTTGCCCTTGTGCACCAGGGTCACCGATCGACGCCCGTACTCCAAGGAGTACTCAATGGCCGCCTTCACCAGACGTTCGGTGCCCTCTCGGGACACGGGCTTGAGGCCAAGCCCCGAGCTCCCCGGGAAGCGGATCTTGGAGTAGGCCTCTGGTTCGTTCTTCTCCAGCCAAGCCAGGAATTCCTTGTTGTCTTCCGTTCCTTCCTCGAATTCCACGCCGGCGTAGATATCCTCTGTATTCTCACGAAAGATGACCATGTCCACATCGCCCGGTTTCTTAACCGGTGAGGGGACCCCGTCGAAATAACGGACTGGGCGTAGACAGACGTAAAGATCGAGCATTTTTCGCAAAGCCACGTTGAGTGAACGGATTCCGCCGCCTACCGGAGTGGTGAGCGGTCCTTTGATTCCGATTAAAAACTCTTGAAAAGCCCGCACCGTCTCGTCCGGCAGCCACTCGTTAAATCGATCGAAGGCTTTCTGCCCGGCGTAGACCTCCATCCAGGCGATCCCTCGCTCGGCTCCGTATGCCCTCTCGACGGCCGCGTCGAAAACCCGCACCGAAGCGCGCCAGATATCCGGTCCGGTTCCGTCACCCTCAATAAATGGGATGATCGGTCGGGCGGGCACGGCGAGCTGCCCGCTGTCCATCGCGATGCGTTCCCCGTCGGCGGGGGCTACCGAGTGCTCATATGTCATGAAGTGCTCCAGGGGGAAGGCCTTTCGTTTGGGGCCTCGATACCGTGCGTTTTCTCTTAGGGAGGGATTATAGCATTCGGCCTAGTCGGACATATGATCGGTCAGGGTGTCTCTATGGAAAATACCGGCAGACCTCTCTGATTTCCCACGGCAGCGGATCGAAGCGGATCGCCGGGCGATCATCGGAGGGAATTTCTGTCGGACTGGCGGCCTGCCATATTTCCGGTCCATTGATCAAGGCTGCCTGATCGGGAGGCAAAACGACATCTGTCGTCCTCACATCGAGCTGCTTGTGGAGGGTCGCTTCGCATTGGGGCAAGCTGCCATCCGCACCAAATCGGTAGAACCAACCGCCGGGGAAGAGCAACACCACGCCCCCGTCCTGGGTGGGAGCCGCGAAATCAGGCTCCAGCTCACTTCCGAAATCGAGCACCCACTCCGCGATTCCATCGCTGTTCACCTTCAGCACCCTGTGGTCGGCGAAGCCGAAATCGCCCTCTGTGACGGGCCCAGTCCCGACAAGGACGAATCCGTCGTCCGAGCCTTTTTGAGTACCCCACACAAACGAGAGCTCCCGGTACCGCTTCCAAAATGCGATATCGCCTTCCGGTCCGATTTTAAGCAGCCAGACGTAGTCGGTATCTCCGATGTAATTCCCGCCGGCAATCGCCATGCCGCCGTCTTCAGTCGGCATCGCGCCCGCGAAGCCTCTAAACTCGAAATACCTGGTCCACAGCACCTCATCGTCGGCACTGATCCCCGTGAACCACAACCGGGTCGGGTATTCGGCTCTTCCGATCGAATTGTTGCGGGGCCTAAATGGCGCAAAGGTGACCTCAAAACCCCCCACAAGCAGTCCGCCGTCTGGCAACTCTCGTGCGAACTCTGGCTGTGCCGGACCGAGAGGGGTAGTGAGGTCGATCGTCTTTGCCCAAAGCACGTTCCCAGCTCGATCGAGCTTAAGCAGACTGCTGCCCGGGCCGAGCAGCAAGAATCCCCCATCATCCGTTTCTTGAATAGGACGTCCGCTGTAGCTGCGCTCCCATAGCAACCCGCCCTCCGGATCGAGCCGGAGCAAGGTGGAGACAGACTCAGAAGACCCGCTATCGATTGGCGGCGAGATTCGTCCCGATAGAAGAGCACCCCCGTCCGCGGTGGGAAGATAATCTCTGATCCGGACCATGTTCCGCTGATCGCCGGACATGGCATATCGCCAAGCTACTTCACCGCTCTCGCGCAGCTTGATAACCTGGCCGTAATGTTCAACATACGGAACGTAGGGATCGCCGACGGCAATGAAACCGCCATCTGAGGTTTGACCCAAGATCTCGAATCCGCTGGATGGACCCGGAGACAGCGCATCACTGATCTGAATGGCCCAATAGCTGTCGGAGTATTCGGATGGCAGAGACGTCGGTCCAGGAGTGTTAGTGATCGTCGCAGTCGCGGTAGCGGTCAGCGTGTGCGTGGGAGTGGTGGGGATCGCGGTGGAGGTGGCCGTTTTGGGCGGCGGCAGGGTGCTGGCAGATTGCCGCGTTGGCTCTGG
>JBHIBY010000112.1:0-6535 GCA_046759305.1 Anaerolineales bacterium | reverse complement strand
CGCACGGAGCGCGGGTGCTCGCGTGCCGCATCCACCGGCGGGGGCTGACAGTCCGAGAGCTCCGTGTGTAGCGAGGAATCAAATCGCATCAAGATCCGTTGGGACCTTGACCCGATTCTGCTCCTCATTGTGGATATGCAGGGCATTAGGATCTTCACCGACATCTTCGTATGGGTGCCGTACAATAGGGCATGTTGGCTTGAGGCTCTCATCCCCAGCTGGTGACCGAGAGGCTGTTCATGCACTATGCTCTAGCAGCCCTTGAGGGGGCGGAAAGGGGGAAGCTGATGCTAGTTACCATAACTGCGAAGAAGGATGGTCCTTATCGCGTGGAAGTGGCCGATGGGCAGATCAGGCTGCTGGATGCGGAAGGGAAGGAGTTCGATCTAAAAGGGAAGACAGCGTTCTCGCTGTGCCGCTGCGGGCACTCCCAGAATAAACCCTTGTGCGATGGAAGCCATTCGCGTGTCGGCTTTCAGGCTGATGACTCGGCGCCCAGGGTCAGCGGCTAGTGACGTCAGTCAAGCCGGACAGCAGACCGTGGGCACCATCCCATATATCAAGCTATCATTGCAGCACTGCATTTCGCTTGATGTCCGTAGTCCGCCCTGATAACCTTCGAGCCTAGATGGGCTATGGGCGATAACTCGGCAATCGAGTGGACGGATGCAACGTGGAACCCGGTGACCGGCTGTACAAAAGTCAGCCCCGGGTGTAAGAACTGCTACGCTGAGCGGCTGGCGGCCCGCCTTCAAGCCATGGGCAACCCGCGGTACCGCAATGGTTTCCAGGTAACCCTCCACCCTAACCAGCTCAGGCTCCCTCTGAAGTGGAAAGAACCCCGGATGATCTTCGTTAACAGCATGAGCGATCTTTTCCACGAGTTCATTCCGGATAATTTCATCCAGAAGGCATTCGAGGTCATGACCGAGGCTCACTGGCACATCTTCCAAATCCTCACTAAGCGTGCCAAGCGCATGGCTGAAATGGCACCTCACCTACCGTGGCCACCAAATGTTTGGCAAGGGGTGTCAGTCGAGAATGCCCGGTACACGTGGCGGGTTGCGTATCTCCAGAAGGTGCCCGCGGCTGTCCGGTTTATCTCGGTGGAACCGCTGATTGGCCCAATTCCCTCCCTCCCGCTTGAAGCAATTCACTGGGTCATAGTGGGTGGGGAAAGTGGGCCGAACCACCGACCGATCGACCCGGAATGGGTGCGGCAGATCCGAGATAGGTGCTTGAAGGCTCGCATCCCGTTTTTCTTCAAGCAGTGGGGTGGCCGTACCCCGAAGGCGGGGGGACGTGTCCTAGATGGGAGGATCTGGGAAGGTATGCCGGCCATTTGTCAGGAGACCCAATTCAGTTTGGTTTAGGCCGCAATGGCAGTTCCCCGTACGACTCGTTGGGCAATTGAGCCCCATACGAAGATCAAACATCTGATCCTTCAAAGATATCTCCACGCCTGGCTCCCTATGATGGCCAAACATAATGGCCGCATCCTTTTTGTGGACGGCTTCGCGGGACCTGGTCGGTACCACAAAGGAGAGGACGGGTCCCCCATTATCGCCATGAAGGCGCTCTTGGATCATCCCCACTTTCAAACTCCCCGAGCTCAGCGAGAGGTGGTGTTCATGTTCATCGAGGTGAAGGACGACCGGGCAGCGGCCCTCAAGGAGGAGATCGATGGGTTTAGGGCCATTCAACCTATTCCAGACTGGGTCAAAATCCATGTCATCCAGGGGGAGTTCGCCCCCATAATGACCAAGGGACTCGACCACATAGAAGGAAAGGGCCTTCGGCTGGCCCCAACGTTCGCCTTCATCGACCCCTTCGGTTTTGCAGGAGTTCCGCTGAGGATCATCGCCCACATTGTCAAAAACCCTAGGTGTGAATGTTTGATTACCTTCATGTTCGAGGCAATCAACCGATTTCTCTCTCATCCTGAACCCGAGATTCGAGTTCACTTTGACCAGCTCTTTGGAACAGACACCTGGGAACCGATAACACGCGAAAAACAGCCTGAGGTTCGCCAGGATAAGATAATCAACCTTTATCGCAATCAGTTGGTTGAGGCAGCGGGCCTGCGATACGTAAGAACCTTCGAGATGATTAACCAAGGCAATCGCACGGAATACTTCTTATTCTTCGGGACCAACAGTCCCCAGGGGCTCAGTAAAATGAAGCAGACCATGTGGCGTGCCGACCCGCTGCAGGGCCAGGTATTCTCAGACCGAACGGAGACCGATCAGCTCGTACTTCTTCAGCCTGCTGTAAATCTTGACCACCTCAAGGGACTTCTCCGCCAGCGGTTCCGAGGATCCGGCAAGGTTACGATCGAAGATGTCGAGCGCTTCGTCCTTGAAGAGACCCCCTATTCTGAGACTATTCATCTCAGGACCAAGACTTTGAAACCAATGGAACTTACGAAACCTCCCCTCATCCAGGTAGAGAGGCCGTCCTCGTCGCGTAATCGTCCGGGAGAATATCCCCCAGGTACGCGGATCACGTTCCATTAAGTCCGTTGGTAGGCCAGAAAGTGGGGACTGTTGCCATTTCCACGGGCGTATCGACTTCCAGGCTGATGACTCGGCCCCCAGGGTCAGCGCCTAGTCCTCACCTCACTGACTGTGCTGGGCGGCGGTGCGCTAGAGGTCTGTATAGCCACAGGAAGTCAAGATTCCGGCACAGTGGGTCGAAGAGCGGCTTGTTTCCTACGACGCTCATCAGGGTAGCAAGCGCCGGTTGGTCGCGGTGCAGGGTCATCGGAGCAGGCGCTTCGTGGTCGAAGGGCTTAGGGGCGGATCAGGCTGGGGCGACGACGGGCATGGTGCCGGCAGCCTGTCTTACTTGGGGCGTGAAGGAGTTCTATCGAGCGGGAAATAGATCCATCCGTCTATCCCTGCATTTCCACAGGAAACTCGACTCCGACCCTCGGGCATGGGAGCAGCATACGACCTTAAAGGGCTTGCAAACAGGTTGATAGGTGAATATAATTCATACAGTTGCAAAGCCGGTGAACAGTTTTCATAAGAGGTGAATGTTTTTCACAAATTGACCATAGAGTGAGTTTTGTCTGAAAAGAGTGAATGAAATATCGAAATTTGCTCCCGCAGGTGATTAGTTTTCATAGCTGGTGAACAGAACGATAAGGATTGCCAAATGGGTGATCGTTTTTCGCATCTCATAACCGATTTTCACGGACGGGCCGTTCCGGAACGAGTCCGGCCAGCTGGCTACTCTGCTCTGAGCGATCATTACGCCTTGAAGTTGCCTCTGCCCCCTCGGCTCACTGCAATCGCCGAACGCCACCAACCGACTTCGACGAACGAGTGGCAGCTTCTCAGTCCGAGACATGCGCCGGACGATACACTCCTCGGACACCTTGAATTTGCCCTCAAATGGGAGGGCATTGATCTAGGTGTGCTGGCAGCGCTGTTTAGAGTGGTCGAAGATCGGGAAATTGTGAAGATGATTCGGTCCGCACCGACCGGTGCTTATACCCGACGGCTTTGGTATCTGTACGAATGGCTGACTGGCCGGCAGCTGAACGTTCCGGACCCGGGGAAGGTTCGAGCCGTACCAATCGTAGATCCCAAAAAGCAATTTGCGCTGCTAGAGGGTACTCCTTCCCCGAGGCATAAAGTCATAGACAACCTGCCAGGCACTCGTGCCTTTTGCCCGATGGTGCGGCGAACTCCCTTGCTTGAGCAATTCATTGAGAAAAAACTCGATCAACGGGCGAGCGAAATCGTTGGCCGCACACATGCTGATGTCATAAGGCGTGCGGCTGCTTTCCTTCTGCTCAAAGACAGTAAGTCCTCCTTCCAGATTGAAGGAGAACAACCGTCGGCCCAACGGATGGGGCGCTGGGGAAAGGCGATCGGTGAAGCCGGATCCCGCCCTCTCAACATAGCTGAACTGGAACGTCTGCAAGGGATCGTCATCGGCGACTCCCGGTTGGTGCATCTTGGGTTGCGACAGGAGGGTGGCTTCGTCGGAATACATGATCGGAGAACCCAAGAACCAATCCCCGACCACATCAGCGCGCGGCCCGAAGACCTCATAAGCCTTATCGAGGGCATCGTCGCGTATGATCGTCGCTCCGTGCCAGGCCGAATCGATCCTGTAGTTGCGGCGGCCTCGATCGCATTTGGGTTCGTGTACGTCCATCCATTTGAAGATGGTAACGGGCGGCTACATCGCTGGCTCATTCACCATGGACTGGCGAACGCTGGCTATAACCCACCTGGCGTGGTTTTCCCGGTCAGCGCGGCGATTCTCCGTGAGGCTGAGCACTATCGCAAAGTCTTGGAATCCTACTCGGGCCCGTTACTTGACTTTATAGACTGGGAAGTAACAGCGACCGGCAACGTCCGAGTGAAAAACGATACCGCGGATTATTATCGCTATTTCGACGCGACTGCTCATGCGGAATTTCTCTACAAGTGCGTCGAGCAAACGATTGTGGATGATCTACCTGAAGAAGTGGGCTATCTAGAGGCGTATGACCGATTTTCTCAAGGCGTCCAGGACATTCTCGACATGCCGAATCAGAAGATCGACTTGATCCATCATTTCCTGCGGCAGGGTCAGGGTCACCTTTCGACGCGGGCTCGAACGAAGGAATTCGCAGCACTGACCAACGCGGAGATCAAGCAGATCGAGGATCTGTACGCTCAATGCTTTGGTAAAAAGCAGAATGAGAGTTAGATAGCGTCAGGATAGGGGTCAGATTTTTGCTTGTGAGTCAGTATACCTCCCTCTACGCTCTCGAAAAGCCAGTATTGCATCCCCCTATTGTCCGCCCTCTACTCTCTTGAGAGGTTTCACAGCTACCGGGTGGACCCAAGAGTAAAGGTACGACCCCATCAACGGTTTATCCGCATCTCGGTCAAGATGCTCAGCCAAGGCGCTGGCCACGAGCAGATCGTCAACGCAAAGTCAATGAATTTTCGGCATCACAGTGACTTTTTGACGTCTACAGCTGTTGAATCACTGCTCTGCCTCTGGCGGAGCTGGTCTCTCGGACCATCCCAGAGCCTCATGGATGCGGTCAAACTGAAGGTGGTTATTGATCGCCCACTCAAGAGGATCGAAGGGCTCTGGACCCTCTGGAAAATCGGCAACCGCACGCTCCATTATCCCGGCGCTCTCATGGATCTCTGCCCCGAAACATACGAGTTCAAATAGCTGTCGGAGGAGGCATTCTCGAAACACCAAGTCTGCCGCGAGAAGGTGGGGTGCCCCAGTTGCGATCCGGAAATCGGCGCCCGGGACTTCCTCGCCATGGATGAGACGACTTCTGATGCCGTAGAAATCCCAAGCCCAGCACCCTGCGAGGCTAAGGTCCAATTCCCTGCCGCTTCGTCTGCGTCGTACATCGCGCCGTATGTGGTTGTCGTAAACGAGCCCTTGTATCCTGTTGGCAAACTCCGCCTGTTTATCAAAATCTGGAAGATCAAGAAGTGATTCGAATGCTGTTGCCATAGTCATCAATTTCGTCGCATCAGGCTGCTCCGCACCGTCAAGGTGTGCCAGGCGGAACCACTCCACACTGCGCCATATTCGATTGGCAAGCTCGGGACGGACCTCGCATCGCCCTCGGAGGAGGTTGCCCATGGCTTCTAGGAGGTGCGAATCTTCGTCCCCGTGTACAGCCACGGCTGTCCACGGGCGGGTGAAATTCACTTGATCGAGTGGCCATGTATGTGTCCAACGGCCAGCGGTGACGCCGACATAATCGCTCCTGGCGGTGAATCGCTGGAAAATCAACTGGAACGAATCTGCATTAGGCGCAGGGCGCTGGTTATTGTGAAGCGTCCGGAGAATCTGGGCCTTTGCAATCATGGCGAGGGCCAGAACCGAGGTGGCTCGAATCAGGTCGATCTGTTCGTTAGCCGTATGATATCGGAAACCCGTCACTCCCTCGTGTCTAGCAACCACTACGAGCTCTACAGGCCCCCCGTCGACTTCCCTATAGCGGGGGAGATATCGATCTAGGTACTCACGGACCTCTGGATCTTGAACTGCCTGAACCTGGAGGGGGGAGAATGCGACCGGTCCCGCGGTCATCTCGCGGTTCATGCCCAGCCATGGTAGAAAAGCGATCTCAAATCCTGCCGCGGGCGCGGGCTCAAGACCCTCCGCGTTTAGGGCAGCATCATATTGATTCATCCGGCTTCCCGTTGTATGGGCCCCACAGACCCGGGATATCGTTCGGACCGCGGGCTCTCTATCTGCCTCTCATTGCAACTTCTGGATCCCTCAACGTGGATGTAGATTGGTCTCTAGGGGTGTTAACGATGTTTTCCCATCAAGAAGCTTGACTGCCTGGGAGTGTGCCGACGGGATTTCTTGCGTTATCGCGAGGCGCGGCCACTGAGACGCTTGTGTTCCCGCTGAAGCAACTGCAGGTCCTGCCAGGCAGACTTTTTCTCGTTGGGGTTTCGCAGGAGGTAGGCGGGGTGGTAGGTGACGAGCAGGGGAATGCCGTGGTAGTCGTGAAACCTACCGCGGAGCTTGGACAGCGGTGTTT
>JBHIBY010000111.1:0-6577 GCA_046759305.1 Anaerolineales bacterium | reverse complement strand
GTTCAGGAGCTCGAGTACAGCGCATTCCGGGATTCGTTGAGCGATCTCGAGAGTCAGTTCAAGGTTCGAGAGCGCGTTCTTGCTGCAGGTGTTGACGGCAAGAACAAGAAATAACCTGGGCAAACCTATCAATAACCCATGGCGCAGGTGCATATGCACTTGCGCCATGCTTTTGTTAAGGCTCCGCGGTCAAATAGAGCGTTGAGAGCCGGCCGACATATTGCGCCGCGCTCGGCCGGATCTTTGCTCGGGAGAGTAGATAACATCCTTCCCCACGATCAGATGCCCCGAAGCCCAGGTATTGGCCGAGCAGGGACTGCGGGATCAATCCTTCGTGCTTCCGGTGAATATCCCATCTGGCAACTCGATGTTGTTAACCGCAAATTTCTCGGCGAACTTCGGCCGCAGCCCGGTGGATTCGAGCGTACCGATAACTCTCCCCGCTTGGAACGCGGTCTGCTCAAATTCAAATAGATCCTGCATCACAACGCTCTCGCCTTCCATGCCCTGCACCTCAGACACGTGCGAAACCCTGCGGGTGCCGTCACGCATTCGCTCGAGGTGTATGACGAGCTCGATGGCCGAGGCGAGCTGTTCCCGGATGGCTTGAAGCGGCAGCTCCATCCCGGCCATCAGCACCATCGTCTCGATGCGCCGCAGCGTGTCGCGTGGACTGTTGGAGTGGATGGTGGTCAGCGAACCATCGTGCCCGGTGTTCATGGCTTGCAGCATGTCCAACGCCTCTCCGCCGCGCGCCTCCCCCACGACGATCCGGTCCGGTCGCATACGCAGGGCGTTGATCACTAATTGGCGAATGGTCACTTCCCCCTCACCCTCAACGTTCGGTGGGCGATATTCCAAACGCACGATGTGCTCGCGCTTCAGCTGCAGTTCGGCAGTATCCTCGATGGTCACGATGCGCTCGTGGCCGGGGATAAACGCTGAGACCACGTTCAGCAGCGTGGTCTTGCCTGTCCCCGTGCCACCCGAGATGATCATATTGACCCGCGCCTCGACACAGGCTCGCAAGAAGGTAACCAGATCTGTGCTCAGGGTGCCGTTGGCGACCAGGTCTTGGACGGTGTAGGGCGTCTGGGCGAACTTACGGATTGTGAGCGCCGGGCCGTCGAGCGCCAGCGGTGGTATTGTGGCGTTCACGCGATAGCCACTTGGCAGCCGAGCGTCCACCATCGGCGAGGATTCGTCTACCCGCCTGCCCAGCGGCGAAACGATACGATCGATGATCCGCCGCACATGAGCATCGTCCTCGAAAACCACATCGCTCAGTTCAATCAGCCCACGCCGCTCGATATAGACTCGCTCTGGCCCGTTGACCATCACTTCGGTGATGCTGTCGTCCTGCAACAATGGCTCCAACGGGCCGTAGCCCATGATGTCGGCGATCACCCACTCCAGCAGCCGGGTTCGATCGGTCCTGGTGTAGATCAGGTTCCCCTCGGCCAGCACTTGATTAAAATGCGTCTCGATCGACCGCGTGAGACGCGGAAGGTGATCTCGGTCGAGATCGGGCTCGCCGTCAGATTCGGCCAGTAGCTTGCTCTGGACTCGCTCTCTTATGCGATAGACATCCTCCGACACCCGTTCCATATTGGCGGGGCCGAAGACGGTATCCAGGGCCTCGGTCTCGGTTCCGGTCAGCGCAGGGCGATTAGTAAACATCCGGCTTTCCTCTCCTCGTGATCACGGAAGCACCGGGATCAGGAGCTCCTGCCCGGGAAAGATCAGATTGTAATTTTCAATTCCGTTTGCCAGTGCAATCGCACGTACGGTTGAGCCGTATCGGCTTGCCAGCAGCGTCAGGTATTCCCCCGACTTTACGACATGAAATTTCGCGAACTGGTTGGCGTTTACTAAGCTGATCGCTCGCCGAAAGCTCTCGTAGGCCACCCCGAAGTTGCCCTTCGCAGCATAATTATTGGCCTCTTGCAATTCAGCGAGCAGCGCGCGGTTGTCTTGCCCCCGGGACTCCAGATCTCCCCACTCGGCGGCGGCACGGTAGTGAACGACCGCGGCCTCGAAGATACCTTTCGCTCCGTAGGCCTCCGCCACCTTGAGCTCTGCTTCGAACAGCCGTAACGCTGCTCCCTCATCCTGCCTCCCCAGGGCGACTGCCTTTTCAAAATCGCTTAACGCCTCCTCATAGGAATGGACGGCCATCTGGAGCTCTCCCCGAGCCACGTAAGCGTCGTAGAGGGTTTGGCGCGCCGTCCCCTGGGCATAGTCTGGATCGACCTCTACCGTCCGAGTGAGCGCCGCGATCACGTCGCTCCAGTTCCCCTGCGAGAATGCGGCCTGCGCGTTTAGGTAGAGGCCGGCCAACTCCCGTTCGCGCTTGATCTCTGGGTCCTGTGGTCTCAGCGCCAGTGCCTTACGTAGGTGAGTTGCTGCCTGCTCCAGCGCGGCAAGCGAGTCCTCCTGTCCGATTAGCACCGCCCGGCCCGCGTTCACAAAGCTCTCAAAAAGGCGCGCCTCGACGTACTCCGGCTCGTGCTCCGGGTGCAGCGTGCGTACGGATTCGAACGACGCGATGGCCTGCTCCCAGTCCGCCCTGGCAATCGCGGCCTCACCCTCGCTCAGGAGATTGCCAACCAGCGTCTGGCGGTTGATGTACATCAATTGGAGCCCGGTGTCGCGGTAATTCGGCTCCACCGCAGCCACCTGCTCCAGGTTCGCTTTGGCCCCCAGCCAATACCCGGCGTCGATCTGCTGCAAGCCCTCTTCGTACAGGTTGAGCAGTGCAAGCTCGGCGATCAACTCAGCGCGCAATTGCTCGAGTCCGGGATACTCAGCATCCAGCTCAGCAATCTCACCTAACACCGCCTCGGCCTCCGCCAGGCGACCTACCTGGATAAGGGCTTCTGCGTCCCTCGCCATGGCTGCAAGCGCCACAGTTTGGATCTCACGCTCCACCTGTTGACGAGCCGTAGTCAGCTGATTCCCCATCCAACCTGAGTAGGTACGGATAACCAGGTAGCCGGCGAGGCCCAACACGACAATGGCGGTGATCCGTAGCGCGAGCGCGCTCAACCTCCCGCGCCGCTCAGCCAAACGTTCGACAGACTCCACCCCGTCCAGGCGCTCCTTGAATTGGAATTCCTTCCGCAACGAGCGCAGCTCTTGCTCTTGCGGAAAGAGCTGTATGAGCCGCTCCATCTCGTTCAAGCCAGCCTTCCACTCGCCCTGTTGGAAATGCTGGGTGGCCATCTGATAGTGCTGGTGCTGGTAGTAAGGCTTGGTAGTCATAGTATTTCCCTCTATGGTCCGCCGCCATTCAGCGTCTCGAAGAACTCGATAAGAATCGGGACCGACGGCCCCAGGATCACTGCGAAGATGGCCGGGAAGATGAGCAGCGTGAGTGGAAACAGCATTTTCAGCGGCATCTTGCGCGCCTGCTCCTGGGCGCGAAACCGGCGCTCGATGCGCATCTGCTCCGCTTGCGCGTGCAGCGTATCCTTGATGCTCATCCCCAGCTGGTCAGATTGTAGAATCACCGCCACAAAACTGGCGATCTCTTGGCTGCCGACGCGCTCCACCAGGTTTTTTAGGGCCGCGCGTCTCGGAATCCCCATTCCAATCTCCGCCACCACACGACCAAACTCCGCACCCAGCGGCGTCCGCCAATGCTCGCTCACCCGCTGAAGTGACTGGTCGAAGCCCAGGCCGGCCTCAACACAAACGCTGAGCATGTCTAATGCGTCCGGCAATCCCTTGGCGATGGACTCCCGGCGCTTCCCAGCACGGGCTCGCAGCCAGCTTCTGGGAAGGTAATAGCAGATCGTCACCGCCAGCGCCGCGGCGACGGCGCTCATCAGAGTATTGGACCCCCTCAACCCTCCGCCGTCCAGCCCATTGCGCAGCAAACCGTATACGACCAAGAGACCCAGCGCCATAAAAGCAAATTGGAAGCCGTAAAATTCGCGCGGCCCCATCCCCAGCGGGTTACCTGCCAGGGCCAGCTGTTCATCAAGCTTTCTCAGGGTCTTTGCGGGCGTCAGGCTGCCAAGGATTCCGGTGAAACCGCGGAAGAAAGGTGCCAGGATCCGGGCGCGGAAGGTTCCAGACAACTCGCGCGGCCGAGAAAGCAGCAAAGATTCCTGCGGCTTGGCGCCGATCACCGCCTGGTCGACATAGTGATGAATTCGATGACTTAGCACGCTAGTCTGCGCGCCACGGAGGCTCAAGATCAGCAGCAGGCCGCCCGAGCCCACCAATGTGAAAGCACAGAGAGAGGTGACCAGAAGCTCCATCGCTATCGTTTCCTTCGCACCTCTTTACACCTCGATCTTGGCGATACGCCGGATCACAAAATGCCCTAAAACGATGCCTAGCAGGGCCCCCATGGGAATGCACAGCGTCGGGCCCGGTACGAATAGGCGGCCCATATAGTCTGGGTTCATGAAGAACAGTAGACCCGCGATAAAGAACGGGAGCACGGAGAGCAGGTATCCGGTGTAGCGCTGCTGGGTGGTCAGGACCCGCACCTCACCAAACAACCGCACTCGCTCTCGAATTGTCTCCGTGACGACAGTGAGCATGGTGGCAAGATTGCCTCCGACCTGATATTGGATCTCGATTGCCGTGACCGCTAGCTCCAGATCTTCGTTCTCCATACGAGCCGCAAGGTTGCGCAATGCGCGGGGCAAGGGCACACCCAGTCCGGTCTCACGCAGCACTCGAGCAAACTCCTGCGAGGCCGGTGGCTTCATTTCGCGCACAACCACTTCGGTCGCTTGCAACAAGCTGAAGCCCGCCCGCACCGCACCCGTCATCAGCACCAGCACATCGATGATCTGCTTCTCGAATCCAATCTGGCGCTTGCCGATCTTTCGACGGACCATCACGCCCGGTACCAGGTAGGCGATGATCGCCAGGCCCAATCCGGGCAACAGCGAGCCCGCAGTCAGCCATGCAAAGAGAAAAATGCCAATAGTAAGCGACAGACGGATGGCCACAAATTCCGTCACGGTCATCCGCCAGTTAGCCTGCATGAGCTGCAAGCCCACGCTATCCGAGTTCAAGACAGACAGGATGGAATTGAGGCGCAGCCGCAATCGAGACATGCGCGAGCGGCGCCGGTTTCCGGCCGCTGCTTGCTCGGGCACAGCCGCATAGAGCTGTATCCGTTGCTTCTGCGACCCACCTCTTCCGAGGAAAACGGCAGACGCCAATAGCGCCGCGCCGAGCGCGATCAGGAAGATGAATCCTCCGCCGACCAGAACAAGGCTATCGAAGCGCATCTTCCTATCGCCTCAGCAACTTCAGCGCCGCGTTGTGGTGCTGGCTATGGGCAGGCCGCTTCCTGCCGTTGCGCCTCAATTGAGCGAGCTTCGAAGCCGCCTGCGCGACAACTGCGGAGTGCGCCGTGCTCAATTTCTCGGCCAGCGCAACGATATCTTTGCTCACTTTGCTGCGCGACGAGCCGATCACGATTGGTACGCCGCGGTTGAGGCTGCGCATCACTCTGGCGTTGCCTTCTGCCACTCGCGCAAAGAGAGGCTGGTGCAGGGCGGCCTCGATCTCACGGATCTTGATTCCACCCTCGATGCCGGCCCGATTGAGCACCGTAAGTACTTTGTCGGGCGGAAAGCCCAGCGGTTGGGCGAGTTGGATGAAACGACTCGTATCGTGCAGTGCTGCCAAATCGGGCGTGGTAACTAGCAGCACCCGATCTGCAGCGTCCATAAGCGTCACCGTGTTGTCATCGAGGTGGCTCCCGGCGTCGATCACGATAATGTCGAAGGCACGGCTCGCACCCTGGATCACGCTGTATAAGTCGTTGGGCCGGATTCCTTGACCCACGTTGAGGTCGGGTGAGCTGGGCAGCAATTGGATGCCGGAGGTATGTTGGCTGACCACCTCCTCTACCAGGCTATTGTCCAGCGCGCCGGCGTGTGGAATCAGATCGGCGATGGTGTTCTGAGGTCGGAAATTCAGCATGAGGCCGAGGTGTCCAAAGGTCATCTTTCCTTCCATTAGAAGCACCCGCACGTCCAACCGGTTATGAAGTGCAACGGCCAGGTTGATGGCAATCGTCGAACACCCTACGCCCCCACGTGGGCTGTATACAGTTAGGATTTGAAGCGGCCCGGTCTCCGCCGAAGAGCTGCGCTGCTCCTGCGGCTGGGCTGCTGTTCGACGACCCTCGAGCTCCCGGATGCGGCGCAGCGTGCTCAGAAGGCTGACCTGAGTAAAGGGCTTGATCATGAAGGTTCGGACGCCTGCCAGAAGGTACTGCTGGGCCTGTTTCACTTCATCACCATCCAAAAGGGCGATGATAGGAATATCGGCGTAGCGTAGCGCTAGCTCATCAACCAAGTCGAGCGAAAGTTGACCGGCGATTTGCTGGTCGACCAGGATGATGTCCGGCGCAGCGGTGTGCACGTGTTCGGCCGCGTTCTCGAAACTGTCCACTTCAGCGACGAGCTGAAACTCCGGGTCCGAATCCAGAGCCGTCTTGACCTGCAGATGAATCTGCCCTGGTTCGATGAAAGCGATCACCACAGTTGGTTTTGTATCTTGGCTCATCGTCCTTGTCCTTTCATTCCGATCATTCCTA
>JBHIBY010000110.1:0-6593 GCA_046759305.1 Anaerolineales bacterium | reverse complement strand
AAATGCCGCGCTGCACCAATTGGGCGGTCGTCATTCCCTCGATCCGCTCACCCAAGTACTCGATTGTTCCATTAGCCGCATTCGCCATTCCCAGAATGGTCTTCAAAGTTGTCGACTTGCCGCTGGCATTGCCACCAAGCAGGCAAGTGATGTGACCGTCCTCGATGCGGATGCTGACGTCGCGCAACGCGTGAATTGGACCATAGAATGTGTCGACATGCGAGAGCTCAAGCAACGCGCGATCGTTATCGCCCATCGGCTCCGTCCTCGGACATGCGGCCTAAATAAGCCTCGATGACGCTCTCATCCTGAGATACAGTCTCGTACGAACCTTCCGCGATCTTGATTCCGAAATCCATCGCCACGACGCGGTCGGAGATACCCTTGACCACCCGCATGTCATGTTCAATGAAGAGGATCGAGAAGCCTCTTTCATCGCGGAGCTTCCCGATGAGCTGCGTCATCTCCCCGGTTTCCGTCGGGTTCATGCCTGCTGAAGGCTCGTCCAATAGCAGCAATCTTGCCTCCGTCGCCATGGCGCGAGCGATTTCCAGTCGCCTTCGATTAGCGTATGACAGTCTGAATGCAGGCTGGTCGAAGCGATAGCCGAGTAGCCGGGTACCAAAGAATTCGAGTTGGGCTTTCGCCTTCTCTTGGACTCTCATCTCCTCAGCCCGAAAGGAAGGTAGCCGGAAGATCGCACCAAGTACGCCGCTCCGCGAACGTGTATGTTGCCCAACCATCACGTTCTCAAGCACCGTCATGTTGGGGAAGAGCCGGACATTCTGAAAGGTGCGAGCGATCCCAAGGCCTGTTATCTGAGAAGGAGATAGCCCCACCAGATTGTGCCCCTGAAAGGTGATCGCGCCCGAGTCGGGCGGATACAGACCGGTGATCAGATTGAAGAGGGTTGTTTTGCCTGCGCCGTTAGGCCCAATCAGGCTGACAATCTCGCCCTCTTCGATCTGTAAGTTGAAATGATTGACCGCTGTAAGTCCTCCGAAGTTCTTGACTTGGTCACTGCATTCAAAAAAAGGAGGCATCGCTGCTTATGCTCCTCCCATCCACCTATTCCGGATTGCCAGCCGCAACTGCCGGCTCCTCGACTGCGAATACCAGATCCTGTTCTCGGTCCTCTTCTACAAGCTCGCGAGCCCGCCTGACGCTTGGGAGAAAGCCCTCCGGCCGAACGATCATCATCACGATCAAGAGTGCGCCGTAAAGAAGCAGCCGGAATTCGCTGAATTCTCGAAGCAGCTCAGGTAATCCCACGAGAACCACCGCGCCCACAATCACGCCGGGAAGGCTGCCGATTCCTCCCACGATGAGCAGGCTCAGCGCGGTGATCGAGACCAGCACGTTGAAACTATGGGGGAAGATCGTACCGAGCTTGGCTGCAAACAGCGCCCCGCTTACGCTTGCGATCATGGCGCCCATGGCGAAAGCCAAGAGCTTGTAGTACACGGTGTTGATGCCCATCGCATCCGCCACTTGCTCATCCTCGCGCATCGCCATCCAGGCCCTGCCAACCCGCGAATCCTTGATCCGCCAAGAGATGAACAATGCGATTACACTGCCGATCAGGAAGAGATAATAGAGCTTCTGCGGCCCGATGATCTCCAGCCCGCCAATACTGATGTCGGGGATCTTGATGATTCCCTGCGCCCCGCCCAGGACTGGCTTGAACCAATCCGAGAGTGCAAGAAAGCGAGCGATTTCGCCGAATCCCAAGGTGACGATCGCCAGGTAGTCGCCGCGCATTCTCAACACAGGAGCCCCGACTAGCAAGCCGGCAAAGCCAGTGATGGCAATGACGATAGGTAGCGCCAACCAGAAAGAGATTTGGGGGCCTCCCAAGACATCCTGGGCGGTCGTCATGAAAGCCATCGCATAGGCGCCTACGGCGAAAAAGGCCACATATCCGAGGTCTAGCAATCCCGCCATGCCGACGACGATGTTGATTCCAAATCCCATCAGTACATAAAGACCAATATTGACCAAGACTTCGCTGGGAAATACGCCAACTATTAGGGGAAGGAGAAGCAGCAGTAGAACGATCGCACCCTGTCGCAATAATCGCCGGTTGCGTTGCCGCGTAGTTGGAATCTCTGAAACCTGTTCGCTGGTAGCCTTGCGTCGCCTACGTCCATACAGTGTCCAAGCCACAATGATGGCGATCACAGTGATGGCACCAACGGCGGTGAGCCCATTGCTCGTTGTGAAGATTCTGGAAAGGAAAGGAGGAAATCCTGGCCGAGACAAAGAGACGCGGATCAGGTCTGAGAGCATGCCTATGAAGGCCAGCCAGAGGAATCCCATTACGATCGGCTGTCTGGTCTCGTTTGGAAGCACGTACGTCCAACCTCCCAAAATCCCCAGCAAGGTTCCTAAGACAACTAGCACGACCGCGCCAACGATGGAACCGAGGCCGAACGTCACGATCTCGATCATTGCAGGCGAGACGTTGACGAACACTTCGCGAAGACCCACGACGCTATCAAGCAGAACGAGCAAGGCTATCCCAAATCCGACCAGCAGCCCGCCCAAGGCGCCACTTCGAACTGCACGCGACCTGGGCAAGATTACTCGCTCGGGCTCATGGACCGGGTTTAACAGACGATCGAGCGCCCGAGCAGCCATAAATCCGGTTCCGGTCATTATCAGAATCAGGAGCGTAAGGCCAAGAGAAATTACGCCGTTGATCATGTCGCGCTGACCAAAGGTCTCTATCATGCCGACCATGCTGACATAGATGACGGTGACGGCTCCCAAAAACCCAGTCTTTAAGGCGGGTCTCAAATCAGTTTCCATGCATTTTCCTGGCTAGATCAAACACTTCATCGACCTCGTCAGGCCTTCTCCTCGGCAAGTTTTTCTCCCAAAATGCCCTGCGGCCTGAAGATAAGAATAAGAACCAACATCACAATCGCGATCGCGTCCCGGAGCTGATGAGCAGCAGGGATACCGAGCCCTTCAAGGATCAGGTTGGGACCGAAAGATTCGAACACGCCCAATAACAAGCCGCCCACCATTGCCCCCGGAATATTGCCTATGCCTCCCAGTACTGCAGCCGTAAATGCTTTGAGGCCAGGAAGAAAGCCCATGAAGGCGGATACGCCTTGTGGCTGGTATAGCCCTCTAAAGATGCCGGCCGCGCCGGCTAGCATGCCGCCAATCGCGAACGTCACCACAATGACGCGATTAACATCAATACCCATTAAGGCTGCGATTTCTTTGTCTTCCGCAACCGCTCGCATGGACTTGCCGGTCTTGGTGCGCTCGACAAACCAGTTGAGGCCAAGCATCAGAGCTAGTGCAGCCACCACTACGACAATCTGAACGATCGGCACATTGAAATCGCCAATGGGTACCGATCCCTTCAGAATGGCGACCTCGGGATAGGACTTAAATCCGGAGCCATACAGCCCTCGGAACGTATATTGTAGGAAGAAGGAGGCCCCAATGGCCGTTATGAGCGGAACCAACCTTGGGGCATTCCTCAGGGGACGGTAGGCGATCCGCTCAAGCAGGACTGCCACGATGGTCGATACCGTCATAGCCACCAGGAGCAGAACCCCGATCGCAACCAGCGGAGATCGATTCAGAAAGCCTGAATTGGCGAAGGCACTAGCGACAAAATAGGCCGTGAAAGTACCTGCCATGAACACCTCGCCATGGGCAAAATTGATCATCAATAGGATTCCGTAGACCAGCGAATAACCCAACGCAATGAGTGCGTAAATACTTCCCTGTGCGAGCCCTGACATCAGGAGAGTAATCCAGTTGTTCATCGTGTATTTGGCCGAGATCAGGGTGTTTGCGGAACCCCACACGACCACAACGAAGACTAGGATCCGTAGCAGCCAAAGGATTAGGGCGACAAGCGAAAAACCTGCCACCAGCCTCTGCCGCATTTCAGCGATCATTCAGCATATCCTCGTGGCGATAGCAGTGAGCCAGGGGAACACTCCTCCCCTGGCTCACCATAGTTTCTTAGCGCTGATAAAGGACGGCCTCAGAGCTACGGCGTCCAGACCACCGGGGGTGGCCAGTTATCCTCGGATGCTACTTGGTCCGATCCAAGCTGGAAGATGGCCAAGGCTTCACCTGTAGCGCAGTCACCATACTGATCGCAGGTAAGCTTGCCGGTTAAGCCACTGAAATCAGTGGTTGCGCCAACCGCATCTCGCAGCGCCTGCCGACCAATGTGCAAAGTGCCATCATTGTCGACCACCATCACTGCTTCGATCGCGTCCAAGATAATGTTGGTCCCATCATAAGCGTGAGCAGCAAACCCTGCTGGCGGGGGACCACCAGTGTTGGCCTCGTACGTGGCTAGGAATGCGGCGTATGCCGGGATATCCTCAGAGATATACGGACCAGACAAATACATCCCGTCTGCGGCGGATCCAGTGTTTGGTGCAAAGGATTTCACCAACAGACCGTCCGCGCCCATCAAGACGGTGTCCTCAAGCCCTGACACTTCCGTTGACTGTGCTCCGACGAAGTTACCGGCTGGCTCGAAGATCGGGAAATACAGTACTTGAGGTGAATCTGCCCCGATGGAGGTCAGTACCGGGCGCATATCGGTATCTTCCTTGCCGACTCCTTCGAACGCCGTAATCGTTCCACCGATTTGCTCGAACGAGTTGCGGAACGCATTAGCCAATCCCTCAGTATAGGGATCACCGTCGTGGATTGCGGCCGCAGTCGTTGCCCCTAGTACTTCGAAGGCGTAGCGTGCGGCAACCGCGCCCTGGAATTGGTCATTATGGGCAGTGCGGTAGTAGCCAGGTTGCCAGGTCTGCGTGGGGTCAGTCAGCGCCGGCGAGGTGTTTGTCGGAGACAGCATTACCAAACCAGCCTCGCTGAGTACCGGGCTTGCAGCCGTTCCAGCACTTGAGCAGTTGGTCCCGATCGCTGCAAGGATCGTTGGATCGGAAGCAACCTTCGTCGCGGCGGTTTGTCCGCCTTCAGCGTTGCAGAGCGAGTCTTCGCCTGAGAGCTTGATGTCATGCCCCTCGATCTGGCCTCGCTCTTCAATCGCGATTTCAATCCCGCCAAGGGAGTCGGCGCCCAGGAATTCCACAGCTCCGGACGTTGCTAGCATGTAGGCGATATGGATTGGCTCGTCCGGTGCGATGTCCACGCAGCCGATGGCGTCGGTGCACTCAAACGCCGGGCCAGCACAGGCACCTAGCGCGAGGGCCATCAGCACCAGGCCGCCCAGAATAAGAACTTTACGATTCATTTCTTTAATCCTCCTCCTCAGGACATCCGTTTAACGCTTGGCATAGTCTGGTATTAAATAGGGAATGAAAGTTTATTAGCGTTTCTCCTCCTTTTCACCGCTTATTGCCCATGAGGCAAGCCGGCTAGTTGATGGTCAAGGGGGTCTCGACCACTCGAACGTTGATGCCACATTCTAATGTTGTGTTAAGCTGGCTGTCAACTGCTATTACTCGGAGGAACCTGAACACGGAGTGACTGCACACCCTACTCCCCAGCAGCTAGGCGCCCTCGGCGAGGAGCTGGCTGAACAGCATTTGGTCGGCATGGGGTATCAAATTCTTGCTCGAAATTGGCGTTGGCAAAAGGGCGAATTGGATCTCGTTGCAGATCAAAGCGGGGAAATCGTCTTTGTAGAAGTCAAAGCTCGTCGCAGCCAGAGGTACGGCCCGCCAGAAGAGTCGATCACACGTTTAAAACGGGAAAGACTGATACAGACGGCATACGCCTATTTGAGCAGCACCGATCGGGAAGATGCATCCTGGAGGATCGATGTTGTGGCAATGGATATGGAACGAGATGGTACCGCTACCCGCCTCGAGCACATCGTTTCAGCGATTGAGGGAGGGTAGTTCAGAGCTGTTGAGGGGCCGAAAGTGAGCTGGAATGAGAAAATCGACGAAGCCGCCGGCACCACGAAATCTGCATTCGCGCGTCATGAACTGGGTAGCGTGCAGTGCTCCGTGCTGATCTTGCTGCCGAAGACGGAGCTGTTGTGATAAAGGTCCGACTGCCATCTCTCGTCGCAGTTGTTGGCCCCACTGCAGTCGGAAAAACAGACGCTTCGATCGAGATAGCGGAGGCGCTAGGTGCCGAAATCGTTTCGGCTGACTCGCGCCAGATCTACCGCGGAATGACCATTGGGACCGCAAAACCAAGCTCAGATCAGCTCGCGTGTGTGCCGCACTATCTAATTGACGTGGCGGAGCCTGAGGAGATATGGAGCCTGGCTCGCTTTAAGGGGGCTGCGGTCGAGGCTATCGATCAAATTCAAGCGCGACACAGGCTTCCGCTACTCGTCGGCGGAACGGGTCAGTATGTGACCGCCATCCTCGAAGGGTGGCTGCCGCCTCCGAAGGCACCGGACAATTCCATCCGAGACAGGCTTGAAAGCATTGCCTCACAGCAGGGGCCGCTGGCTCTGCATGCGAAGCTGGAGGCAGTGGATCCTTCCAGAGCCAGGGAGATCGACCCGGCGAACGTCCGTCGAGTGGCTCGAGCGCTCGAAATCTATGAACTCACCGGTGCTCCAGCAAGCAAACAGCGCCGGAGCAGCCCCCCAAACTATCCCGTTCTGCGGCTTG
>JBHIBY010000109.1:0-6733 GCA_046759305.1 Anaerolineales bacterium | reverse complement strand
TCGAACCCTCGACCTCCAGGGCCACAACCTGGCGTTCTTACCGGCTGAACTATGGTCACCATAACGTCTATGTTGGCAGGTCCCGACTTCAGCTCGCTGTCCGTCACATCATCACCGACCAAAAAATCCGCAACAGTCAATAAGCACTCCGCAATCTGGATCGTGAGCCCGGCTGGAATCGAACCAGCAACCTACAGCTTAGAAGGCTGTTGCTCTCTCCAATTGAGCTACGGGCCCTGCATTTTTTTGACAATTAACGGCCAACTTTCACGACAAAGGTAATAATTTTTTTCTACAGGTACAAGAAGGGGATTTGATCATAGGATCGGATCTCGTGGTGTTGTTAACGATTTTTGGGCTGATCCCCACGACTAGGCCGGTATCACTATATTCTACATCATAAGGAGTAGCTTTTTCGTTTCAAAAAACTCTCCAGTCTGAAGCCGATAGAAGTACAATCCGCTCGGGAGATTGTCGGCGGTAAACTGGGCTGTATGATCGCCTGCCGCCATGTGCCTGTCGACCAACGTTTGAACCTGCTCACCCGAGACATCATCCACGGCAAGTTTCACCGAACTTGCCTTCGGCATCTGAAAGCGAGTCGTGGTGATGGAATTGAATGGATTAGGATAGTTTTGGAATAGCTAGTATAGTTTGGGAAGGCTAGCATTTGGTTGTTCTTCCACAGAAACTATCCCGCCATTGGTGTCACGCTGTTCATCCGGCTTGGTTGTGGCGAGCCAATACTCTTAAGGTGCTCTTCAATGCTTTACGCGCTATCGGCATATCGTCGAACAAGAGTTGTCGACGCCCTCAGGAACATCTACGCTGATCTCGAAATGGACGAATATAAAGACGAGCGAAGCGATAAGTCAACGCTTCGGTAACCGACGGGTCCAAGAATTCGGAGCAGAGTCTTGACTTTCCCCACAAAACTGATAGATTGGTTTCAACACAAATCATTTGTGTTCAAATAATTGGAAACGAAAATGGGCACACACTCGAAGGAGATGCTGCCAGACGCCCCAGACACCCCAGCGAACAGACCCAGATCCACCGACAGGGTCGCCTCGCAAGCAGACCGGTCGATCCCAACGATGCAGGGGCGATCAGAATCCCGCACCAGCATTGTCCCCCAACGCCTCCATGAGGTTGAGATTCTCCGATCGCTCCGGAGAATCATCCGTGCCGTTGACCTCCACTCCCGGAAACTGATGACTCGCTACCAGCTGACTGCGCCGCAGTTGTTGTGTCTCCAGGCGATTGTCGACCATGGTCCATTGACTGCCGCGAGGATCGCCGAGGCAGTGTACCTGAGCCCGAGCACGTTGGTCGGAATTCTGGACCGGCTGGAGCGAAAAGGTCTCATCGAGCGGGTGCGCGACGAGGATGACCGACGCTTGATCAAACTAACAGCTACGCAAAGGGGATTGGAGCTTTCGAAGACTGCCCCCTCACCGTTGACGGGCAGTCTCATCAGGGCACTCAGACGCCTTCCGGATCAGGACCAGGAATCGATCTCACGGTCGCTTCAGCGACTCGTGAAATTCATGGAAGCCGAGGATATCGAAGCGCCACCGATCCTCGACACCGACGAGTCCCATACTCAAGAATCAAGCTAGTGCTGCAAACGGCGCACCTCATCCGTGCGGATGAGCTGAGCCGAATCGATACGCATGAACGACGGAGGACACTTATGTGTGGTATAGCCGGAGTGGTCAGCTCTACTAGCCGGGATCTCGGTCCCCTACTGCGATGGATGCTCCATTCGATGCAGCATCGCGGACCTGACGGTGCAGGGTTTGTCATCGGCGAAACCTGTCAACGGTCGCGGACGCTGGAGGGACTTGACCTCGAAGGAAAAAAAGGGACGATCGGATTGGGGCACGTGCGACTCGCGATTACCGGAGAGATGTCCGGCGTTCAGCCATTCTGTTCGTCCGATGGGCGTTTGAGTCTCCTGCACAACGGCGAGATCTATAACTATCGTGAGCTGATGGATGATCTGGACCATCGCTCTTCGGTCACAACAGGGAGTGACAGCGAAGTGTTGTTTCGACTGATCGAACAGGAGTATCAAGGAGACTTGAAGGCCACGATCGAACGGGTTCTTCCAAAGCTCGACGGTGTCTACGCGCTGGCGATTACCGACCAGCGGCAGGCGATCGTCGCGCGAGATCGAATCGGGATCCGCCAGTTGTACTACTATGAATCAGACGGTCTTGTCGCATTCGCATCGGAAAAGAAACCGCTGTGGGCACTCGCAGGGACTGGTATCGATGTCCACCGCGTACCCCCGGGACGCTTCATGGTGCTCAGTCCGGGTGAACGCCAGCTCCAGACGTTCTGGAGTCCGGAGAATCTGGATGTCAATAGATCGTTGAAGGAACCCAGCGAAGCCGTTACCGCGTACGGCCCGGCAATCGAAGAGGCAGTCCGCAAGCGGGTGCAGAACCGAGACCATGTCGGAATTATTTTTTCCGGAGGCATCGATAGCGTTCTCATCGCATACCTCGTCCAGCGGCTTGGAGTTCCACTCACCTGCTACACGGCTGGCAGGGAGGGGGCGTCGGACATCGAAACAGCTCGGCGAATCGCGGATGAATTTGAAATGCCCCTGCGAGTGAAGACGCTGTCGCTCGATGATATCGAACGAATGATCCCTCAGGTCATCAGCGTCATTGAAGATCACAGTTTGAATCAAGTCGAAGTTGCTCTCCCAATCTTTGCCTCGGTTCGGATGGCCCAGGAGGCCAGCGAACGCGTGATCCTATCCGGCCAAGGGGCAGATGAACTCTTCGGTGGATACCTGTGGTATGCGACGATCATCGATCGAGAAGGGTACGACCACTTCTTGCAGCGATCGTGGGAGGACACTTTCCTACTCTACAAAGAATGCCTCGAGCGGGAGGATAAGATCGCTATGGCGCACAGTATTGAACTTCGAGTGCCGTTCCTCGATCCCAAAGTGATTCGGGTTGCCTTCTCGATCGCTCCGGATCTCAAGATCCGGCGGGGAAAGGATTCCCTCGGGAAGCGGATCCATCGGGACTACGGCCGGTCGATCGGCATCCCGGATGCGATTGCCTTTCGGGCGAAGGAAGCTGCACAGCATGGAGCAAACGTTCATACTGCGTTCGAGGAACTCGCGCAGATTTGTGGCTTGTCGCAATCCCTCCTGAAACAGGCCAACTACGACCCAAAGAAGACGGTGGGCGAGACGTTGGGGAGCTCCTCACGGTACGGCTACCGGTACGGTCAACAGGATCTCTGGGAGCCCCTTCCTCATGTTCAGTTCTACCTCGACAGCCACGCAGCCCGGTTGGGTATGCTCCCGCCGACCTCCCGGTTCTACTGGGACCGAGCCCGAAGAAACCTGAACTCCATGGGGATTGAACTCTCATCAGGAAATACGAAATGAGGATCGAAATCCCACGCAACGTCGAGCGATTCGGAGCGGTCCGGTTTGGGGGTGTGCAGAAAGTCTATGAACTTGATTCCGGGTCGGAGGACAAGGGTGTATCCACGTCAACGGACGCCATTCAGCAGATTCCCTACGCGGATCTCACCGCCATCTACCGGGACATGGCTATTGTCGTCCCGATCCGCGGTGAGCGCTTGAAACTAGTGGAGGGTGTGCTGTGCGGGATTCCTCATCCCTGCTTGATTGTCATGGTATCCAACAGCTCACTTTCGCCAGTGGATCGATTCAGCATGGAGCAGGATGCGCTCCGGGACTTCTGCACGTTCGTCGGAAAGAACGCGCTCATCGCTCATCAGAAAGATCCGGTCCTCGGCAAGGCGTTTCAGCGGGCAGGCTATTCCAGTATCCTTGGGGACGATGGGATCGTCCGCGATGGAAAGGCGGAGGGGATGATAGTCGGCAAGATGCTGGCCCGACTGGCTGGGAAAAAATACATCGGGTTCGTCGATGCGGATAACTACTTTCCGGGAGCGGTGGAAGAGTATGCCCGGGAATACGCTGCCGGTTTTGCCATTGGTCGCTCACCGTACACCATGGTGCGGATCGCCTGGCAGAGCAAGCCGAAGATTGTGGAATCGAAGCTCTTCTTCCGAAAATGGGGGAGAACTTCAGCCAAGACGAACGCACTTTTGAACAGACTCATCAGCCACTACATCGGGTTCGAGACGGAGGTGATCAGGACGGGAAATGCCGGTGAGCATGCCCTGACCATGGACTTGGCACTCAATTTAGAATACTCTTCAGGGTACTCGATCGAACCATACCACATCGTGAACTTGCTCGAAAAATTCGGAGGGCTGCAGAATAGCCCGAAATCTGAGGTGGTGAAAGAGACCATTGAGGTGTATCAAATCGAATCTCGGAATCCACATCTCCATGAAGCGGGCGATCGTGAACATGTTGACCAGATGCGGTACGACGCGATGCAAGTTGTCTTTCATTCACCCATCTGCCCGGAGCCTCTCAAGCGGGAACTCCTCACTGAGATGGGTGCGCAGAAGTATCCTGGCTCTGGTGTCACGCCTCCTTGGCCGCTGTATTTCCCCGTTCTGTCCTCTATCGATCCTGACGCATTCCTCCGCGATATCACCCCGTCACCCTATGCTCAACTGATCAGGGAAGGAGTGGGAGAGGAAAGCCGATGACGCTGCTGGATTGGGTGGTCATCGTACTGTACCTCGGCGGGATCATCGCGTTCGCCGTGATCCGAGGCCGAAGTCAGGTCAATGTTCAGGATTATTATCTCGCGAACAGAGGAATTCGATGGTGGCAGTCAGGTGCCTCTACGATGGCGACCCAGCTCGGTGCGATCAGTTTCGTGTCTGCGCCGGCGTTTGTGGCGATCAAGGAAGGCGGTGGACTGAAATGGCTTGCGTATGAGTTCGGCGTGCCGCTGGGGCTGCTGCTCGTCATGATGGTCATCCTGCCCATCCTCCATCGAGGAAACCACATCAGTATCTACGAATATCTTGAACAACGATTCGATCGTGGCACACGTACCCTGGTGAGCATCCTGTTCCAGATGGGTCGCGGCCTGGCGACGGCCGTTTCTGTCCTCGCTGGGGGAATCATCATCTCCACGGCGCTCCCCGTTTCCACCGGAGAAGCCATCATCATTGTCGGAGTGGTGACGGTCATCTACGATGCACTCGGAGGAATTCGGGTTGTGATCCTGAGCGATTTCCTCCAGATGATTGTCATCGCGCTCGGCGTCTTGATCTGCGGTGGGGCTGCGCTCTGGTTGGTCGGATGGGATCCTGCGTGGCAAGCCCTCAGTCTGGAAAGATTGCGGATCTTGGATTTCAATCATTGGGGAGTGACACCCGAGGGGGAATATGCATTCTGGCCGATGGCGATCGGGGGATTTTTTCTCTACGCTTCCTACTACGGATGTGACCAGAGTCAGGTGCAGCGGGAATTGACCGTCGGGAACCTTCGAGATGTGAGGCGGTCGCTGCTTGTGAATGCCTTTGGCCGATTCCCCATGGTTCTCCTCTATTGCGTGATGGGTGTGTTCGTGGGGGCGGTCTTCACCTCTCCCGATTTGCTGGGGCAGGTGGCGTCAGCCTTCGATCTCGATGCCACGGGGGTGACGGAGTCGCTGCAGCGTGATCCAGACCGGATGGTACCCATGTTCATTCTTGCCTTCCTGCCGCCGGGTGTGGTTGGCTTGATTTTTGTTGCGATCCTTTCGGCTCTCATGTCAAGCCTTGACTCTGGCATCAATTCCCTGAGCGCTGCGACGATGCAGGATATCTATCGCGTCTACATCAAGCGCGAAGCTTCAGATCGGCACTATCTCATCGCATCCAAGATCACAACCCTCTTCTGGGGTACCTTCTGCGTGGTGGCGGCCATCGCATTTGCCCAGGCAGGTGAGGCAACTCGTCAGACAAGCATCGTGCTCATCAACGCTGTGGGGAGTCTCCTGTACGGTCCTATTCTTGCAGCCTTCCTCCTGGGAATGGTGGCGCGATATGTGACCGCATTTGAGATCAAGGCTGGAATCGTCACCGGCATCTTCGCCAACATTGTTCTCTGGCAATTGACCACCGTCTCGTGGCTGTGGTGGAACTTTGCCGGCTTCGCCGTTACGCTTTCGGTCACCGGGATTCTCTGGCTCGTGCAGATGGGACGGACCGTTATGCCCGCCCTGGACGAGCATGTCCATTACAGCACGAAATCGTTGCGAATCTCTCCCCGTATTGCAGGGTCCGTCATCACCTTCTTCTTTGCGATCATCCTGATCTCCTTCTTCATCCAGCAAAGTCGCTGAGGTTCGGGAACAACTTGAGCGGCGATTCAGTGGGGACCCCCTGGATCCGATACATGTTAGTGCCTACTGCACTTCGAGCGTGCTGGTAGTTAAAGTCGGTGGGCGGTTGTTCCATCACCGGGATAAGGATTTAGAGTCTGGAATAAACAATGCTAACATGGTTGTAACATTTTGGTAGCATTTACTCGTGATGGGGAAGAATTCCTTAAATAGAAGCTGTTTTGGAGGGATTTTTGAGGTTGGACTCAGCTTAGAAGGCTGTTGCTCTCTCCAATTGAGCTACGGGCCCTAGTTTATCTGATCCCGACTTCAATCGGCTTCCGGATAGCACCGTCGGGATTCTCCCCGAAGGGGTCCTTTGGACAATTTGACAGTCAACTTACTTTCGCTTGCGCTCCGTAAGTCGAGTCAAATTGGAAGAAGGCTGTTGCTCTCTCCAATTGAGCTACGGGCCCTAGTTTATCTGATCCCGA
>JBHIBY010000108.1:0-6882 GCA_046759305.1 Anaerolineales bacterium | reverse complement strand
CCGGAGGCAGATCGGCCGCCAGCGATGGCACGAAATCAAAGCGCTGGTCGGAGAGCGTATACAGGCTACCGGCCTGGTCACCGATGATATACGCAGTCCATATCTCGGATCCTGGGCCACCGTAGTTCCAGTAGTTGGTCGTCACCGGGTCCGAGAAGATCCCGATGCGGTAGACCTCGCAGCACTCGCCTCCGACGACTGCTTCAGCTGCTGCTGCCTCTTCCTGCGCTGCAGCAAGCTGCGCTTCCAGGGCAGCGACCTCTTCTTCGCTAGCACCCGCATCAGACTGCGCTGCTGCGAGCTGGGCTTCCAGCTCGGCAACCCGACTATCGTCTACAGCGGGCTCAGCTGCGCAAGCTGCGAGTACAAAGGCACCTACCGTCAGCAGACCAAAGGCGAGTAGCCATTTCTTGTTTCGCCACATACTCTTTCCTCCTCCAAATCATTAACTAGATCTTCAAGTCTACGTTGACGTGTCGTTCGATGGGATAAGTCGCTCTCGAAAGTCTCCTCCTTCCCGCGCGCTCTTCGACCGAGCGTGCGATCACTCAGGAATTAGAGCCAAAAACAACCAAGTCGAATCGATATTGGTTGCCTACTCGTGGAATATTCTAAGTAGCGGGAACAGGCCGGGACGGCCCGTATCGGCGTGGCTCTCTTCTCCTCTTAGATGCGGCATTATACACCAACAGTTTGGGGCATCTTGAAATCCGGATCCCCAACAAATCTTGTCAATTATGATCTCCAGAATCTCACCATGCCAATCGAAAATTGGCGGTCAGCATCATGTAACCGTACTTGCGTTCCTGCATCGATCGCCGCGTGTTCTGTATGCGACGAGCATTTGAAGGGGTTATCCAGCCCGGCCCCCCTCTTTTTCCGGCAAGGCGAGTTGGCAGGTGTGGGCCTGCTCTTATCGACAGTAGGATCTGGGCTCGAATCGAGTCGTGTGGATGAGGTTGCCGCATACCGGCCCGCAACATCCCGGCGATTCGGTCATCTGAGCTGCTTCGTCTAAGTGGCTTCATAGCGAACTTTCGGCACCAGCTTCCCTTCTAGCCCGAAGTGCTTCTTGAGCGCCTGCCTGCCGTAGTGCAGGCGAGATTTCACCGTACCGGCCGGAAGTTCAAGGATTTCGGCGATTTCATTGATCGAAAGATCGTTTAAGTAGTACAGAACAACGACCACTCGCTTCTCTGGAGATAAGGACTGAAGCGCCTTGCGAACTTCATACCAGGCCTCGTTTCTTTCAACCTGCTGAGAGGGCGTTACTTGGGATTCCCTGGACACCTTATCCGCCATTTGGCGCAGCGCTTGCATCCAGCGGCCGCGCTGCTTGACCCAGGTGTAGGCCATGTTGGCCGTCATTCTGTAAAGCCAGGGCTCGATGGGACGACTGGGATCGATTCGATGCCCGAATCGATACAAGCGCAAGAAAGTATCGTGCAGAAGATCTGACGCGGCTTCCTTGTCGCCTGTGATGGCCAGCGCGGTTCTGTATACGAGGTTGCGGTGTCGATCGTATAGCCCGCCCAAAGCATCCAGATCCCCCTGTTGAAGCTGGAGGATCAGCTCTGGATCTGCGGAATACATCACACCCTTCCCCGGGCGTACTTCACGTCTACCACTTATCAAATATACCAGTAAGCATCTTGGATGGTTCACGGCGCAGCAGAGCAAATGTGTATCTCTTCCAGATTCCAAATAGCGCTGTATTCCGTAGCGTCGACTTGAACCCCACAGATATTCGCGCCATGCGCGAGGAGTCTGGGGCGCATATAAAGGGGAACTGTTGCCAGGGATTCTGCAAGGATTTGCTGCGTACCTTGGGCTGCCTGGACATACTCTGGCGATTCAGGAAGGGAATGGAGCAATATCCCGCAGGCCGCGTCGTAATCGGGATCGGAAAAACCGGTCGCGTTCACCCCAAAGGGTGTATCGGCTGACGGTAACTCGTCGCTATGGAACATCTCGCACAAGGGGCTGACCCATGCGGGCCAAGCCCATCCGATGGTTTGGAAGTTTCGGCCAAATGCGGGTCCCTTGGGCCAGGGTTCAAAGAGCTCGCTCTGGGGAAGGTACTCTGTGTTGAGCGCAATCCCACAATTAAGCAGGTCGTTCTGGATCCACGCTGCTACCGCCTGATGGAGTCCATCGGGAGTAGTTAGATATTGAAAGCTGAGTTCGGTGTCCTCCTGGACACCCGTGACACCTTTAGCGACTCTAGCGGTACCTGGATCTTCATCATGATCGACCCAACCCAGCTCGTCAAGCAGTTCCGTAGCCATCTGTGGGTCGAATTCAATCCCTGGCACCTGCTCCGCGTACAGCGGGTGAGAGGGAGGAAGATAGGTTTCGGGAACCTCAGTCAGGCCTCGCAACACCGCCTGTGCCATGCTCGCTCGATCGAGGCAAGAAACCAGAGCTGTACGTAGTTGCCGTTCAGCAAGCAAACCCGACTGGGCAGCCGGCATCAGACCGAAATCGAGTCTCTCCATTTCGGCTCCCGCGGTATTCGCTATACCGATCCTGCCGGAATTGGACAGCCGCTGTAATTCAACCAGGGCTTCAGGATCTAGCACCTGAATATCTAGCGCGTCGGCAATCGCTCCTTCATCCAGGATGTCACACTCACTAGTCAGGAGCTGTTCGATGCTAGCGGGGGGATCTCCACCCAAGAATCTGAACAGCAGAGTGTCGAATGCGGGAAGTCCTTCAGAGGAACGGAAGTAGGTTGGATTTCGTGTCATGCGGATGTCATTCCCTGATCGCCACTCCGCCATGACATAGGGGCCCCATCCCAGTGGGTTGAAATTGGTGCCCTCCGCGGTCAGTAGATCCTCCGGAGGCATCTCTCCCAGTTGGTGCTCCGGCAGCGGCGACCAGAAGTTTGAGTAGTACTCAGAATCGATATATCCCGGAATCCCGGTCCATCGGGTCGTCTTATCGTTGATCGCCTCATAAGAGGCCGTCCGATCGGCCTGCGTCTTGAGCGTCGGAGTCTCGATGTTTCGATCAACGGCGAATGAGAAGACCGAGTCGGTTGCCGTCACCGGCTCGCCGTCCGACCAATTCACATCCGGTCGGATCTGGAATTCCGCTACGATCTGGTCCATCGTGACCTCGCCACCTGAGAACGTTCGCATGCAGTCTGGTGAGTTGCATCCGCTCGGAAGGTATCGATCTCCAGATTGCAGGACAGACGGCTGCAAAGTGGCCGGATCGAAGTAAAGATCATCTTCCAATACGGATGCCTGCTCAAGTCTCGCGTCACCATCTGCGATGGATGGAAGCTTGCTTAGAATCACAGGCTCATATTCATAAGAGCGCACATTCAGCGGTCCGTCGTAGAGCGCTTGCAGCACGGTCTCTGCTGCACGGCTGGTACTTCCGTAGAGGTAGGCATTGCTGTACCGGTAGAGCGATTCAGGCTCCTGTCCGAGGCACACGATGAGCGTCTTTGGAACCGGCAGGGGCGTCGGAATCTCCGTGGGAGGAGCTTCATCGGTCGCTGGTGTCTCGGCCACTGGCAGCTCGAGCTCGACCGGTTGAGCGCAGGATGCGAGCAGAATAAGAACCAGGAAGGAAACACGCCCGGCTCGTACATTCACTCGCCTTTTCCGCATCGATACTCTTCTATCAGGTCCAGGTCGAGATCCGTGCGCTCGTACGTTCACTCGTCGTTTCCACCCCGGAGCTCTTCTAATTCATCACGTCCGATATCTGCAGGCTCCAGTAGCTCTGGCCGACGCTCCTCAGTTCTTAGCTTCGATTGCTCTCGTCGCCAGGCATCGATTTTGGCATGATCGCCGGATCTCAGGATTTCGGGAACTTCCCAACCGCGGTACTCGGCCGGGCGTGTGTAATGTGGTCCTTCAAGTAGTCCTTCAGCGTGCGAGTCATGGGCGCTTGCTGCTTCATTGCCTAGCGCTCCTGGCAAAAGTCGGACGATCGCGTCGATCACAGTGAGCGCTGGTAGTTCCCCACCAGTGAGAACATAGTCACCAACGGAGATTTCATCGTTTGCCAGATGTTCACGAACACGTTCATCCACTCCCTCGTAGCGTCCCGAAATAAGCGCGAGGCCGGATAACTGGGCTAGCTCCGTCGCAATGGCTTGATTGAATACGCGTCCTTGCGGAGTCAGCAGCACAATCCGAGTCTCGCCAAGTTCCTTTCCTAGAACGGTCTCTACTGCGTTGAAGATGGGCTCCGGCTTCATTACCATGCCTCCCCCACCCCCGTATGGCTCATCGTCCGTCGTTGCATGCCGATCGCGCGCGTAGTCCCGAATGTTATGGATACCGATATCGACCAAACCTGCTTGCCGCGCTTTGCCCAGGATGCTGGCTGAAAGGTATGGGGTCATGATTTCGGGGAAGAGCGTAAATACGTCAATCTTCATATTGGATAATCGTTTGTGATCGCTCAGGCCCGACGTTTCCAAAGCTCGATTGCATGGCTGGTGGCCTCGAAGGCCAGCGGAGGCAGATCCTGAGGAGTGAAGAATTCTGCAGCGTCCGCATCATCGTCCGGAGTCAATTCGCCTCCTACGATCTCTGCGGTATAGATGATAACGATGCTTGCACCACTGGGATGCTCTCTGCCATGTATGACATCCAGCAGCTCAACAATTTGAATCTCCAGACCGGTTTCCTCGAGGCACTCCCGGACAGCAGTTGAGCGTGGATCTTCGTCACCTTCTACAAATCCAGCAGGGAGGGTCCACTTGCCGATCTCAGGCTCAACCGAGCGACGTACAAGCAAGATCTGGCTGTCTTTCGTAATTAAAACACCTGCCCCAACTTTAGGATCTAGAAAGTGCACGCGTCCACAAGATGGGCAGACGGGTCTGATTTGCCCAAGTGCTTGACGCTCTTCTACTTTCGTGCCGCAGCTGGAGCAGTATTGTATGGGTTCTCGCTCGGCCATCAGCCTCGCTGACGAACCCAGAGTGTAAGCCCAATTAGTGCTATCAGGACCACCCCCAAACCGATCTCAACGGTGCGGAGCACCGTGAGCGAGGGCGCGTCTTCGGTAGTGGTACCCACCGTATCCAACGAGGTTTCCGGGGGAGCTTTGAGCGCTTCCTCCACGGGCACCTGTTCTTCAACAGGCGCCACCCGGTAGGCGGTCCCCTCATCAGCATATAAATTGCGCCCAGCGACCTCGTCCTCTGCTTGCTCCTCCCCACCGGCTGACTCACCCGCACTCGTGAGCCCTTCGGCCGATCCATCGTCCGCATCCTCAGCAGCCTCGGCTTCAGGCTCGGCCGCAGCCGCAAGCTCGCTCTCGGCCTCCTCGACCATCGGCTCTTCTAGTGCCGGAGCTTCGGCAGGAGCCTCGGCAAGACCCGCGGCAGGCTCCTCGGCGGGCGCTGCGGCTGGTTCCCCTAATTCTGGTTCGGCGATTTGATCCGCGGCAAAGAATGCCGGCTCCTGGACTGCTTGTCCTGAGCTCCGAACGCCGCTGATCAGGAGATCGGCTCCAACCACTAGAACGAAGCTCAATGCGGCGACCGCTGTGGTGAGCTGCAGGATAGGATACGCCCGGCGGCGTGGAAGCATTTCAGACGTCAGTGCGAAGCTTCGTGGAGGACGAACCTCCGGCAGGCTGCGTAGGGTCTTTGCCGTTACTCGCAGTGCCTCAAGAGCACCGCTCAGTTGTTTGTCGGTCGCCAGACGCGCTTCGAGCTTTTCTGTTTCTGCGGGGCTCAGCTCCCCGTCCAAAAACGCAGAAAGTTGCTCTAGATCACGTCGCGCGATTCCATCGATTTCGGTCATCCGACCGCCTCATCTTGTAGACGTATTGACGAGGGCAAGAGTTCCCCATGTTGTTTCAGGCACTCACGGAGCTTTGCCCGCGCGCGCGCAAGGCGGCTTTTCACCGTTCCGAGCGGCTTGCCGATCGATTCAGCCACTTCGCGATAGTCGAAGCCTTGTACATCGACCAACACCGCCACCGCTCTGAACTCTGGTGCGAGACCAAGCAGGCAGTCCTCGATCACCCGGATCAGCTCCATCCGTTGGGCTGCTGCTTCAGGTCCCTCGCCAGGACTCGCAACTGGGAGGGCCGCCTCTTGCTCAGTCATTTCATCCAGGGAAACCGCGGGGCGTCGTTTGCGACGCCTAAGCTCATCGTAGCAAGCATTGGTCACAATGCGGAGCAACCAGGCCCGAAACGAGCCACCACGGTAGCGCTTCAATCCGCGATAGGCTGAAATGAAGGCCTCCTGAGTGGCGTCTGCTGCAGCGGCTTCATCTCCCATAATGCGGAGGGCAACGTTGAAGGCCAACCCTTGGTAGCTAATGACCAGGCGGTTGAAGGAATCCAGGTCACCCGACTTCGCCCCGTCGATGAGGGCTTTCTCGTCCACGCTTCGGTCATGATAACTCAGAGGGCTTCCGGGTGCCCGCCCAGCACTGAGTTGCCCGACCCTATTCAATCCTCCCAGCCAAACTCACGCGGTTCGACCCTTTTGAAGCTAGCGCCCGCATAGCAGGCTTCTCCCGACCCCACTCGATCACTCGAGCCAAACTCGCGTGGTTCCCTCTTTTAATAGCCAAGGGCCAGCATTCGCCGGCCCATTTATTGGCTTTTGCAGTTTGGATTACCCCTCGGTTACATTTACCACTCCGGACATGCCAGATCCGCCTGGCCTTCCATGAAACTGGCAGTAATAAGGAAAGACACCCTCTTCTGTGAATGTAAAGCTAAATGTGTCGCCCTCGCCTAAGGTGCCACTGTTGAAAAGGTTGGTGTCAGAGGTCACCGTGTGAGGAAGTCCAGCGTCGTAGACCCAGGTGACGGTGGTGCCTATGGGAACCGTAGTTACCTTCAGCCGATAGGAAGAGTCAATAACGATGACTTCTTCGGTCAAAC
>JBHIBY010000107.1:0-6993 GCA_046759305.1 Anaerolineales bacterium | reverse complement strand
GGGCGTCGGGCCGTCGTCCTGCTCACCGATGGCATTGATGAGCTGGCAACCGGTGGCCCTTGCTCTACCAAGACCTTGGAGGACGTGATCGCCCTGGCCGCAGATCCCGCCGTGCTGGTGCCGATTTATACGATCGGCATCGGGAATAGGGTCGACTCCCCGAGTCTCTCCCGTCTTTCGGACAATACCGGCGGACGGACCTCCTTCGCCATAACCGCAGCTTCGGTGGGCGACATCTTCAACGAGTTGGGGCTTCAGTTTCGGGGCGGATACGCGCTCCACTACCGGACAGACGTCGCTAGCGGCGAGCATAGTTTGTTCGTTCAAGTCGAATACGAAGGTAGTCGGGATCAGGACACCAGGAGGTTCAGGGCGCCGGAGTTGGTTGGACAGGCGATCTTCTCCGGGATTAGCCAGGATCAGGTAGTCACTCAAGATCTAGTCTACTCGCTGGAGGTATCCAGTTCCGGCGCTCCAGATCGAGTGGAGTTCTATATCGATGATCAGCTGATGTCTCAAGACATTGAGCCTCCCTTCGAGGATCGCCTCCCTGCCGAACTGGGAGAAGGTCTGCACACATTGAGGGCGGTGGCCTACGCGCCGGCCGGCGAGGTGCTGGCTGTGGCTCAAATCAGTTTCGTGTTTGAGCAGCCAGAACCGAAACCGACGGAGGTTCCACTGTCGGCCTCGATCTCCTTCGTCGAGCTGGCCGAAGGACAGCACGTCCGCGAAGCGCTGACCCTGACCGCCGCAGTTGACAACCAGCAGGCGGTCGCCAGGGTCGAGTTTCGGTTGGATAGTTTCCAGGTCGGCGAAGACGCCATACCACCATACGAGGTTCATTGGGATCCCCGTTTCAACGAACCAGGGCCACATACGCTCAGCGTGGTGATCATCGGCCCAGACGGCTCCGTACTCGATGTGGACGAGGTCTCGGTTATCTATGATCCGCCGACTTCGTTGGCCGTTATCATCGGCGTACCCGCACTGATCGCGGCGGCGGTCGGCGGCGTGTATTACTTCATCCGGCGCCGCCAGGATGGACGATCACTTGCGCTGGGTTCAGTCTCGCCTCGAGCCTCAGCCCTTCCAGTTGTCGCGGCCACGCCCGTCGGGAGTGCGGGAGCCGAAATAGCAGAGACATTGGCAGCCCTGACTGTCGAAGCATGTCAGGATCCGGAGCTGATAGGCCAGCGATTCGAGATCTGGGAAGAAATGGTCGTGATCGGTCGATTATCCGAGTGCGAGGTTGTGATCCCGGCGCAGCCGGTCTCTCGAAAGCATGCCACGATTCAACTACGGGCTGAAACCGCGGAAGCCTCTTTGACCGTGGATGAAATCATGTTGGATGAGTCAGCAGCCAGCGGCCCGCCTCCCTTTCAAGTCTTCGATGGCGATCCGCGGACAGGCCAGGCCAGCACCTATGGGACCTTTGTTGATAACGTGCGAGCTCAGCCAGATGCCGGCCTCCCGCTCGCGAGCGGTTCTAGGATCCGGCTGGGGCGATCGCAGGCCGAAGGTCGGGTCACGCCTGTGATTCTCAGATTCGAGGATCTTCGAAAGCCCGAATCTCAGGTAGCGGCGTCCGAGATGACCACTGACCTACTGCTTGAAGACGGCGAATCGGGAACTGGGATCGGTTCCGCTATGGAAAATTACGGGACAGAGGATTTCAGCCTGACAGACGAAGAAGATGATCTGAAGACGGAGGAATTCGGCCCCGAAGCGGACCAATAGGGAATGCCAGCCGGTCAGAAATTCCACACGGGAGCTGCGCTGCATATCGGTCGTAACCCGAAACGTGGCAGCAACCAGGACCGAGTCGGTGTGTTTGAGCCAGTTGCCGAGCAGCTCTCTGAATCGCTTTACGTTGTATGTGATGGGATGGGGGGACACTCGCATGGGGAGCTCGCGAGTCAGATCGCGGTAGACGAGATCGTTGGCGCGTATCGCCAAGCCCGGGGCAAGCATCCGGCCCCCGAGGCGATCCGCGTGGCATTTCGACGCGCGCACGAAGTGATTCGACGCGCAGGGAAGGGGATCGGCGCTGGACGCTCTATGGGAACGACTGCGGTCGCGGCTGTCGCTCAAGAGGGCAGGCTCCACATCGCAAATGTCGGCGACAGCCGTGCCTATCTGGTCCGCTCTGGAAAGCTGCACCAGATCACTCAGGACCACACCAGATCCGCCGAGCTGCGGGCTCGCGCGTTGTCGAGTGCGGTCGGCGCAGCTCGCGGGCCGGCGCGACATGCCTTGACCCGTTCATTGAGCACCTTGAGGGAAACGGTCGAACCGGACCTTTTCGAGGAAGCCTTTAATCCTGGCGATGTGCTGGTGCTGTGCTCCGATGGGCTGTGGGGCATGGTCGCTGAACGCGCGATTACACACACAGTTAGCAGCATGTCTCCCCAGGACGCTGCCGATGCACTGGTAAACCAGGCCAATCGCGCCGGCGGCACAGACAACATTAGTGTGATCGTCGTCGGCCGCAGATCTCAAGCAGCAAGCGATGAGGAAGACACGGGGGAAATGCTGGTCGGCGCCGGAAATACATGAACTCCCGACTGGTGGCGCTAGCATCGGCTGCACCCTGTTCGATCGGGCTGTAGCCAACAAGTGAATGGCGGACTTCCATTGCTGAAACACATTCCTGCGAGCGCGAACGGAGGCATGAGAAAGGGGGTGCCGTGGCGGATCCATTGATCGGCCGGGAAATTGGCAATTATCGTATCGAGGAGCCCATCGGAGAGGGCGGGATGGGTGCCGTCTACAAGGCCGTGCATTCTCAAATCGGCAATGTGGTCGCCATCAAAGTGCTCGGATTGGGCCGCGAAGCATCGTCGAAGGACCAGGCGCGCTTCCTTTCCGAAGCAAAGACGACCGCAACCCTGAACCATACCAATATCGTCCGCATCCACGACTTCGTGATTCTGGACGGCATCTATTACATGTTGATGGAGTACGTGGAGGGGGAATCGCTTGAGGAGCTATTATCCTCCGATGAACGGGTGGTTCCGCTCTCTCGGGCCGCCACAGTTCTGGCGCTTGTGGCCAGGGCGCTTGATTATGCACACAACCGTGGCATCGTACACCGGGATGTCAAGCCTTCCAATATCCTGATCGCCAAGGAGGACGAGCGAGTCGTTCTCACCGACTTTGGCATTGCCAAGCTCACGGAGGGGACGGCGATCGATCTCACCCGGGATGGCGCGGCAATCGGGACTCCGACTTACATGTCGCCGGAACAAGCCAAAGGTTTGCAGGTTGGACCGGCAAGCGACATTTATTCGCTTGGCGTCGTGCTCTACCGGATGGTGACCGGCGAAGCCCCTTTTTCGGGGAGTGCGATGGAGGTGCTGAGCCAGCATGCGGCGCGCCCGCCCAAGCCTCCGAGGGAGCTAAATCCCAACCTAACCCGCCGACAGGAGTCCATCATTCTTCAGGCTCTCGAGAAGGAGGCGGAGAAGCGTTATGACCGTTCTGGGGAGCTGGCCGCTGCGTTCGTGGGGACAATCACGGGAGCCGCAGAGGTCGCTATTGAAACTGGATCCAAGTGGGAAAGGTTTCGAGAGGGTCAAACGTGGGGAAGGGTTCTGCGAGTTGCCAGGTTCTTCCAGGCCGCATCGACGGGGCTACTCGGCATCTTACTAAGGAGCCTCCTATCTTTGTCACTGGGTGTGGTGGTTGTGCTGCTAGCGCTCCTGGCTGGGTTATCCATCTTTATAGGTAATAGCCTTGAACAAGTCATCGCGGATCGGCCGTGGGGATTCGATCGGGTCGGGCCTGGCTACCAGCAAGAGTATTCCCCGGATGCGCTTGGCCAGGCGTTGGAATTTGGTGCGACGCAGTTCCTACCTGGTACGTTTTCGGAAGTTTCCGTGATCCCCAGATCAGCCACCGCCGTTACGATTGCGGGCATGTTGCAAGGAACGCCCATTAATCTGGATATCTCCGTTTCAATCACTGATGACAAACCCCTGTTCACTCTGGAGCGCCTCAATGGGTATCCGTTGCCCATAGTGGGATCGCTGGTTGCCCGGGGGCTCAACAATGGATTTGCCACAGCTCTCGACAATGCATCGGCATCCATCCCGTCATTGCAGATTGGACCTGATGCAATCATCGTCACGATCGACGGATCAGGGACCCAAACCGTCGAAGTCTTGGCGTCCACGTGTGAAGAGGGGGTTGTTCTCAGTGAGGACTTTTCGGACATATACAGCGGATGGGCCCAGAGCTATGCGACGGAGCAGGCCGAAGTCGGGTACAAGCAAGGAGCGTACTCCCTGAAGACTTCCGCAGCGAATATCATTGTGAACCAAGCCCTGCCCTGCCGATTCTCCGATTTCGTTGCGAATGTTGAAGTACAACCCATTGGAGATCCAGGGGACGCATCATGGGGCATCATCTTCTTTGAATTGGATCCGGATAACTACTGGGTTTTCCAAATCAATGCGCTCGGGTGGTTTTCGGTGGAGCGTGTCCTGGAGGGGGAGCAAGAATTGGTCGTGCCCTGGGAGCAGACGAATGAGATCGAGCAAGAAGGTGTGAACACTCTTCGCGTGACCATGCTCGATCAAGGTGAGATCTTCGCAAACGATGTGAGCTTGGCCACCTTCAACATCCCCGAGGATGTGCTGGCAAATGGAGGCTATTTCGGTCTGCTGCTGCGCTCGGGAAATCAGCCCGCGGTGGAAATTTCCTTCGACAACCTTGAGGTCGTCCTACCCCAGGAGTGAGATATGAGCGCAAATCATCCCACACTCAACGAACTTCGTACAATCGCCCCGGCTCAGTATCCGGGCTAGTCGAGATCATACCTGCCAGGCCTGCCGATCGTTGGGATCTGTATCTGGACAAAGCTTGGTCAAGTCCGAGCTCGTTCTGGTTGGCCTCCTCATTGGTGCTTGCACGCAGAATCTGCCGAGCGTGTCGGCAGCCCCGTACAATTCTCAAGCGTCAGCCGGTTCGGACGAATTTATCGATTATCTTGGTCGAAGGTACATCGCACAGGATCCAAGGGACTGGACAGCTACTGAATATACTGCTGCGACAAGAGTGATTGACGTGGATAACTGTAGGACGATCCACGCGCTGCAGGGGGGCAGCCCGCAGTTTAGTTCCAAGGGCGCGCGGGTTGCCAGGGCTGATGACGACGGGACCGTATGGATCTGGGATCTAGGAACAGGTGAACTAATCCATAGGGTCGCGGCCCATGAATCGCTGGATTTCAATGTTCCAGTTCTTGCGATCTCCGAATCTGGCGAGGTATTGGGATCGGCAGGCGGTCCTGAGTCGAGCTTGGTCCTCATCGATGTCGCCTCTGGTCAGCGAATTTGGTCGTCTCGGGCCTCGGCAGACAGAATATCCTCCTTAGCCTTCGCCAACAACGACAGGCTGCTGGTGACCGGCGGTGAGGATGGCATTGTTCGGATTTGGGGAGCGCAGGCTTGGAGTCGATCCGATTAACGTCGTATAGACCACCGAGCGCCGAAACCGTGCGGGTGACCTGCAAGATCCTCCTAGTAATCCTCACGTTTCTCCTAGGAGCTTGTGCTTCACAATCCTCCACGCCTTCCATCGAGCGAGTCCCCACCCAACAGCGCTCTGATCGTCGAGCAATAGTCGCCATCGCCACGCTTCAACTAACACCGACCCCGGCCTTGATCGCTGCCGATATGGCTGGAAATTTAGAAGTCGTCGCGCACCTCGGAAGAGGCACCGCTCGATTTGCCGCTCAATCCAGATCGGGGGATCGAATTGCGATTGCGAGTACAAGTGGTGTTTATCTTTTTAACGATGGAGGCGATCTCCTCTCGGAAGTTCTTCTTGAGGAGGGCGCGCGCCATGTCATCTTCTCGCCGGATGATTCGATGATCGCGGCCGTATCTTCTGACGGGCGGATATTGCTCCTGAATGCGAATGAAGGGGACATCTCTCATGTGATAAATTCCCCGTGCGGTACGTTGGCAGCTGGCTTCTCGCCGGATGGCGAAACTGTATATCGACGGGCATTGCTGATGCGCTCTCTCTGTAATCAATTGGTTGATGGCGAATTCGTACGGTTGGATGACGTTGCACCAGGACTACTTGCTTGGAACACAGGTTCCGGAATCGAGGTCACGTACCAATCGGAAAACGATACTTGGAGAGATTGGGTATCGCTTGCGGTCTCGCCAGCCTGGGATCTAGTTGCGCTAGGGGATCATTTGATGCAGGACACCCGCGTCATCTTGCGAGAATTGCCTGATAGTGCGGTCCGGCACACCTTCTACCCATGCGCGAGAACTGTCGCTGAGACGGAGGCGGATCTCGCTGGACTCGCTTACACAGGTAGCTTTTCCAACGATGGAAGCATGCTGGCGCTGGTGTGCGCTCGAGGCGGTTCGATCTGGAACACCATCACAGGGCAGAAAATCTCAACCCTGAGGGGTCAAGTGGTCCCCTGCGGATGGGTGACACTGACACTACCTGAGGTGTACTTCTTCGAAAACGATGAGATCCTCAAGACGCGTTGCGGAGACACGGAGAATACGTGGCGCGTCGCCACAGGCGAACTTGTCGAGTCAGTAAAGGCTGTTCCTTGGGGACTCTCGGACATATCCACGAACTACTTCGAGGAATTCAACCAGGAGCACCCAACGGATTTTGCTCTTTCACCCGACGGAGGGCAGATAGCTGTCTGCAACAGTCAGTATGATGTCGTGATCTGGGACATAAATAGGCTCGATAAGATCGGGTTCTGGGCCACCGAATTCGAGTACTCATGTTCCCTGACCTGGCCAGAGCCGTCAGCAGTCTTACTTTCGGGTGGTGGTTGGAATGAGCCGAGCGTCACAATCCTAAATCCTTCAGGACGGCTCAGCCAGATCGGCCTTCCTATCGAATGTCCACAATACGGAACCTGTGTGATCGAGCTCGGCGACCGGACCCGGCGAATCCTGTACCGCAGAGCAGATTCAATCTTTTCATGGGATACCGCCTCAGGGGAGA
>JBHIBY010000106.1:0-7273 GCA_046759305.1 Anaerolineales bacterium | reverse complement strand
GGGGTGGGGGCAGCGTTTGACTGTCTCTCGGGTAGCAAGCCGCAGGCCCCGCGCTGGATGCAACGGGCGGGACTTGAGTGGGCTTTCCGATTTGCCACAGAACCGGCTCGGCTATGGCCACGCTATCGGCAGTATCCTCTATTTATTGTGCTCGTCTTGGCCGAAGCACTGGGGTTGCGCAAGCTAGCGCCCCTTGCTGATCATTCAGCCAATGTTGAGGAGACAGACGATGGGATCGAGGCCTGATGCAACTTATCCTTCGAAGCCTCCATCCCGGGAGCCACAAGGTCAGAGTGCTTAGAGAGTAGTCGTCCTGAACCTCTGCCATCTTCAGCCTTGCACGCTCAGGTGAGCGAGGTCCGGCTGCCGAAGTTCGCTTGACCATTTGGTGGGTTCCTCATAGTAGTCTTTGGCAGACCCTGAGTATCCTAGGCTGCCATGTGTTGAGATTATGGCGCGAGCTGCTACCCCATCCGTCATCTATAATCTCATTGCATAGTCCGGTTGAGCGAAATCGGTCCCCCGCGTACCCACAAGAATAGGATCGGGAATGAATACTCTGCCGCATTTCGAGGTTTTTCAGAATGGCTGCTAAGTATCCCGAACTGTCCGTCGTGATCGTGGTTGGAGATCCAGGAACGCGCGCCGGCATAGAACGGACGTTAGCCAGCTTGACGCATCAATGCGCAATCGATCAGATGGAAGTGGTAGTCATCGACTGTAGCAGGCCCGATTCCCCGTCAATGCGCGGAAGTGAGCATCGCACCGTCCGCACCGTCAAACTTCCACGGGAGAGGACGACAATGGCGGAGGCACGCGCGGAGGGGGTTCGCCAAGCAAAAGCGCCCTTCGTTGCGTTCATGGATGAACACTCGTTTGCCCTGGCGGGCTGGGCTGAAGCTCTAATCGAAGCCCACCAGGGACCGTGGGCCGCGGTGGGAGCGGAGATCTACAATAGCTCTTCGGCGATTGGATTTGCAGACCCGATCTACTTAATGGGGCATGGCCGATGGGCGCCTCCAGCTCGAAGAGGGGAGATGGAGCTGCTCTCTTCTCACGACACATGCTACAAGCGAGAGGTTTTGCTCAGCTATGAAAATCAGCTTTCTAACTTGCTCATGGCCGAGCCCATCCTCATGTGGAAGTTGCGTGAAGACGGCCACAAGCTTTTCTTGGAACCAAATGCTAAATCCGCACATGGATACACCATTACGTTGCTAACTCTGATCGCTTTCATGGCCTGGAATCGATGTTTCGGCCATATGCGAGCCAAGGTTTTTTCGTGGTCGAGGTCGAAGCGTTACTTGATGGCTGGCCTCACACCCATCCTGCCGTGGATTAGAACCCTCCGGCTAGGCGAATACCTTGTGAGGCAGCATCCTCAACGCCTGCCTACATTCCTCATTGGATTTCCCATTATTTTGCTAGCCCAGTACGGCGCTGCAATCGGAGAGGCGATGGGGTTGCTGAGAGGTAAGGGCAATGCTGAAACGCTATTCACTCAATCCCACCTCAGGGGACTTCGTTGGCGAGCTGAATTGCCCGAGATCCCCCATCCATAGGATCGCATGGCGACCCGTCTTGTCGGCCGAGCCAAGAATTATGGGCTGTGATCAGCTGCAGGCCTCTTGCCGATGAATTCCACGCCACAAGTCTCGATCATCATTCCTGCTTTTCAGTCGGAACGCACAATTGCGAATTGTTTACGGACGATGCTTGCTCAATCGTTTGAGGACCACGAGCTGATCGTCATAGACAGCAGTCCCGATGAACTTACAGGTCAGATCGTTCGGGATGAATTTCCTGCAGTTGTGTATCGGCATAATGCGAAGCGTATGCTGCCTTATGAGGCACGCAATCGAGCCATTGAACTTGCTCAGGGGAAACTCTTTGCTTTTGCTGATCCTGATGTCTATGCTCACAAGACTTGGCTTGAATCACTGGTAGCCACATATCTAAAGCTGGATGGAGGAGTCGTCGCCGGCGCGATCGCATGCTATGGGCATAAACCGATCGAACTAGGAATGCATTACGGCAAGTTTGACAAGTGGCTCCCGGGAGGTGATATCACACCGATCGATATTGCAGCCACGGCCAACATGCTTTGTGATCGACGCGCGCTTGGATCCATCGGTGGCTTTGATGGTGATAGCATGCTAGGCGACACTCTCATGAGCTGGTCGCTTAAAGAGCTGGGAACTTCGATTTGGTTTGATCCGAATGCGATCGTCGAGCACCATCATTTTGGAGGCTGGAGGAGCCTACTTCGAGAGCGCTACGACAGGGGCCGCGAGTTTGCGCACCTGCGAGTTCAAGCCGAAGGCTGGTCAAAACAGCGAGCACTTATACAAGCAATAATCAGCGTATTTCCCCTTCGCCTGACAAAATTGGCGCTGCGCGGAATGTCGAACGCTTCTCGATCCGGGACTTTGCGTGATTTCCTATTGATTAGCCCTATCCCCATCAGCGGGCAGGCTGCGTGGTTGGCCGGCGAAAGCTCGGTCTACATTCAATCGCTTCGAGGTTCTCGTCGATCGCTTTGATGCGGGTGCTGATGCTTACCCACAATATGACGGGCATCGGCGGAAGCTTTATGCGTGCACACTCGTTAGCAAAGTCGCTCGCAAATATGGGACACACCGTGACCTTGCTTGCGAGCCGTCGGTTTAGCGGACTGAAGATGATCAGCGAGGTCCATGAACGCGTACAGGTGATCCAGAGCGCAGACATTCTGCCCTCACGACTACGCCATGGTGGGCTGAGTCCAATGGATATTGCAGGGAGAATGAAGAATGCCATGCAGGCGCATGACATCGTGCATGGGTTTGATCACCGGCCTGCTGTGTCATTCCCTGCGCTTTTAGCGCGACGCAAACACAAGATCCCATATGTAGCGGATTGGGCCGATTTATGGGGCAAGGATGGTATTGCAGCTGAGCGAGGAATACTCTCAGGATTGCTATTAGGATCGTTGGATCACTATTGGGAGCAACGAGTTCATAAAATCGCAGAGGCAGTCACTGTCATATCAAGCGATCTAGGAAATCGAGCACTCATGTTGGGTGTTCCAGAAGAGCGGATTCGAGATGTGCCGGTGGGATCGAATGCGGACGAAATCACTCCGCTTCCGCAAGCTGCGATGAGGAGCAAACACAAATTCCCGCAGGAGGCACGAGTTCTCACGCACATCGGCTTTGCTCCATATGATGCAAAGCTATTAGCGGAATCTTTTGCGATTCTGGCTAAGTCTGATCCTCGTGTCGTTCTCGCAATCACGGGGACCAGTATGGGCGAAGTCAATGAGGTCGCGGAGGCCGAAGGATTTGCCGATCGCGTCTGGTATTTAGGCTTTGTCCCATACCATCAACTGGAGGAAATTCTCTCTTGTGGCGACGTTATGCTCTTGCCATTCAGCAACAGAAGCATCAATAGAGCCCGCTATCCTAATCGCTTCGGGGATTACCTCGCGGCCGGCCGTCCGATAGCTACGAACCTTACGGGGGATTTGGGCCAAACAGTGGTCGATGAGCGGATTGGAATCGCCACCGAAGATAAGCCTGAGGCGTTTGCAGCAGGCATTCTGGAGCTTCTCGAGGATGATAGCCAGCGCAAAAGCATGGGCCGCCGAGCCCGTCAGTTAGCGGAAGGGCGATATTCATGGCGTTCGATAGCTCAGACTGTCAGCAACCTCTATGATGAAATCCTGGATTTCGAAGTTGGCGCTCGAATAAGCAGCTTTACGAAGTAACTATACGCTAAGGTGTTTCTTACAAGCAGAGTAAAAATTGATGCAAGGGCGATCCCGAGCAGATGATAGTGGAACACTAGCCATATCCCCGCCGGTAGCACGGATGCCATGACTGTGATTTGAACCAAGATGAAGGGGCGTAGATTCGCCCATTCGAGCTTCCCGATTATATGGCTCCTTGGAAGCACCTCTGCCACTAGAAGCATTCCCGCAACTGCCATCCAAAAGATTAGGAAAGTACCCTCATCATACTTTCCCCCGTATATGGATTGAATGATCTTAGGACCAAGAAGCAGCGTGAGAACTCCTCCAATTGCGGCGATCATCACCGTGCCTCCAAACAGCCGTGCGTAGGAAGGGCGCTTTTCGCGGATAATTTCGGGTGGAATCACCATCCATAGGATGCTCGTCACCAACTTAAAGGCGCGGAAAAGGATCGCTATCGCGGCATAGACCGCAAGACGACCCGGTGATAACAGTGCACCTGCGATCGCGATAACACCTTGAAACGACACCAGCAGCGAAGCTTGAGTTGCAAGAAAATAGAGCCCTTGCCTACGCTCAGCCGATGTGATGTTTACCGGCCCCAGCTTGATGCTGGTTCGGACTAGCCACAGGCTCATCAAGCCCACACCGAAGATGGCAACAATATGCAATACCAGAACAGCGTTGAGCCCGATCAGCGAAGGCGCAAGGAGGAATAGCAGTGCCGGAAGAGCCAATAGAGTGTTAGGCAAGCGGAGCAATAGCGATGACCATACGTAGCGTCCGTGAGCGTTAAGCATACGGATTAGGGCTAGAGTTGGAACGAGAAGCGCGCCTGCGAACCCAACATAGGCAAGCTTTATGAGGTCGAATTTATAAACCGCGCCCGCAACCATCACACCCAGAATCACGATTGGGAGGGCCATCCGCGCGATGATGCTCAGATCGTGCTTCCATGCGAAGCCCTGTGGATCAAGTCTGCTGTACCGCCGAGTAATCACAGTGCTCTGACCAAGGAGTCCCAGTAGTGAAAGAATCTCTACGTAGGCAAGCACGAGTGCGAGGATTCCGGCGTCAGACTCCGGCAGCTGCCTGAAGAGCAGAGCGGTGGCGCCAAGTGTGATTACACTTAGTCCTGCCGTTACTAGCGCAGGAGGTCCAAGCAGCTTGGACCAGCGTCTTGCATATATGAGGGCTTCAAGCGATGATTTCCCCCCTTGAGGTCCGATCGCCTGGTCGATTTGCTCATCCATGGTGGGTTAGTATAGTTTCATCGTCCGCATTCGCCCGAGCGTCACACGCCAATCAAGGCCATCGGGCACGGGCTCAGTAGGAGAAGTCTTATTAGTAAGCGCATCGAACCATTAGCTTTGCTGCTATTCGGGCTGGACATCGTGGCGGCCCTAGCCGGCTTGTGGCTCGCCACTCGGTTGCGTACGAGTCTCCCATTTGGGCTAGCCATTCTGGAAGAGGCGGCGGCTCCGCCTTGGCAGGTCTATGCAGCTGCGTCTGCTATCTGGGTGGTCACGATGGCGGTCAACGGTGTCTACAGTCCTCTTCGAATTACGCACTGGCGCGATGAATTGGTACGCGTGGCCTGGTCTTCACTGGTGGCCATTGTAGTGCTTGCCGGATTCCTTTACCTGACCTTTAGGCAGGTGTCCCGCTTGCAGATGGGATACTTCCTTGTCATCACATCGGCGCTTCTTCTGGGCTATCGAATCGCTCTTCGCGCGTATTTCCGGAAAGCGAGAAGTCTTGAGCTAGCCGGGAGAAGACGCGTCGCGATCGTCGGCGGCGGCGAGTTAGGTACGCGCGTGGGTCAGATTGTTCAAGATCTCGGGCTTTGGGGAGTGGACCTGGCTGGATATTTGGACGGTGAGTCGGCTCGCGTTGGCGAGGATAGATCCACTCTGCAGGCCTTGGGCGACATCGATCGAGTCCGGGATGTCGTGCAATCCGAGAATATCGATGAGTTGTGGGTGGCATTACCACCGCGCGAATACGACCTCTTGGATTGGCTTACTAAAGAATTGGAGGATCTGCCAATCCGGGTCATGGTGATTCCTGATTACTCCTCTCTTGCATTGATCCGTCAACGCCCAGATATCATCGGCGGTGTCCCGATCATCGGGCTCAAGGAACCCGTCATTGAGGGCGTACCCCTGTTCATAAAGCGCACCTTTGATTTGATCCTGGCCTCGCTGCTCCTGTTGCTCACGTTGCCGGTGCAAACAGTAATCGCGATCGCGATCAGGCTCGATAGCCCTGGACCAGTAGTATTTAAGGTAGAGAGGGTCGGCGAGAGTCAGGCAATATTCGAAATGTATAAGTTTCGCACAATGGTTAAGGACGCAATGCATCGACAGTCGGAGGTGATCTCTACAACGGAGAACAAAGAACTCGTACATAAGCAGCCGGACGATCCGCGCGTGACCCGAGTTGGCAAGGTGCTCCGACGCTGGAGCCTGGACGAGCTGCCTCAAATGATCAACGTACTACGCGGCGATATGAGCCTCGTTGGGCCGAGACCCGAGATGCCATGGCTGGTCGATCGTTACCAATCCTGGCAACGGAAGCGATTTGCCGTACCTCAAGGCATAACGGGATGGTGGCAGATCAACGGACGCAGCGATAGACCGATGCACCTGAATACTGAGGATGACCTGTACTACATTTACAATTACTCGCTGTTTCTCGACTTGATCATTCTGTTGCGGACACCAATTGCAGTTATTCGAGGCCGAGGCGCCTTTTAGGCGCTAACACCGAGCGCTATCGGACTCTGATGCGATCTCACGTGGTTTCGGTAATTGTGCCGAGTTACAACGAATCGGCGACGATCAAAGGATTGCTGGAAGGGCTTATCGAGCAATCCTACGAGCTAGAGCATTTGGAGATGGTGATCGCGGATGGAGGCTCTACCGACGGCACCGTCGATGTGATCAACGAATTCCGCCTACAGCACCCCGAACTAAACTTACGCATCGTCCACAATCCCGACCATACGATCCCGGCCGGCCTCAATACTGCGATCTCGGAGGCGAGTGGATCTACGATCGTCAGGTTGGATGCGCACTCGCGGCCCAATGTCGACTACATCGAGCGCTCTCTGGAAACGTTGGCTACTACTCGGGCCGCTAACGTGGGAGGAATATGGGAAATCCTCCCATCGGGCGATGGCTGGATCAGTCGTTCGATTGCTTCGGCCGCGGCTAGCTGGCTTGGGGCAGGCGATGCGAGATACCGCGTCGGAGGAGAGGCGGGTCCGGTCGACACCGTGCCTTTTGGGGCTTACCCAAAGGAATGGCTGGATAAAGTTGGGCCATTTGATGAGACCCTATTGACTAACGAGGATTATGAGTACAACCACCGGATCCGTCAAGCTGGAGGAGTGGTGTGGTTTGATCCCAGCATTCGATCACAGTACTTCGCCAGGAGCAGCCTGAGCGCGCTTGCGCGTCAATATGCTCGGTATGGCTTCTGGAAGGCCCGAATGGTGGTCAGACATCCCCAATCGGTTCGATTGCGTCAGTTGAT
>JBHIBY010000105.1:0-7289 GCA_046759305.1 Anaerolineales bacterium | reverse complement strand
GATTCTAGCGGATCGCTCAATTCGTCGAAATCGCCTGTCCCTCCCATCCATACCCCGCAGCTAGATCCACATTCTCCAATCGGTTGATACATCTAGCCGCCCTCTCGTCAAATCCCGAGCATCGGTGAAGCACTCGCGCTCGAGTTTTCAGCCACGCGTACCCGGAATCAGGGCCAACACTCACGAAATTACTCATACTTATTTAGTGACATCAATAGATGTTCGTCCTTCATGATTTCCGGGGGCTTCTGTTACGATTAATTCTTCATCTAACCGATTCAAACCATTTCTGTTTCTAGCCCGGGATTCTTTCCTACGGCACTCGTTTTAGAGCGCTGCCGAATTCAATCGAGAGACAATCGGGATCTTAAGCTCGTCCGCCATAGATGAGTGAAAACGGCCGAAGCCATCTTAGCGTCCGCGAAGCTAGCCTGAGCTTTGGAGGCATCCGTGCGCTCAGGGATGTCAGCTTCGATGTCTCCGAGAGCGAGATCCTCGCCATCATTGGACCCAATGGTGCCGGTAAAACTTCGCTTCTCAACGCTATCAACAGCTTCTATCGTTTGGATAACGGCGAGGTGATCTTCCAGGACCAGGAAATAACTGATCTTCCTGCACACAAGATTCCCACTCTTGGAATCGCCAGAACTTTTCAAAATCCTGCTCTCTACAGCGGCCTGTCCACACTCGACAACCTTATGGCAGCCCGACATATCCACATGCGAACTGGGATGTTCGGCTCCATGGTCTATTGGGGACTTGGCCATAGGGAAGATATCCAGCATCGTGAAGCCGTTGAAGAGATTATTGACTTCCTTGAGATCGAGGCCATTCGTAAGGCCGTGGTGGGAGCGCTGCCTTATGGGCTCCGCAAACGTGTCGAGCTGGGGCGAGCGCTTGCTATGGAGCCAACTCTCATGTTGCTCGATGAACCGATGACTGGCATGAACGTCGAGGAAAAGGAGGATATGGCACGCTTTATCCTCGATGTGCATGAGCTCAAGGGCACCACCATCATGCTGATCGAACACGATATGGGATTGGTCATGGATATTGCAGAGCGAGTCACTGTGCTGGATTTCGGCGAAGTGATCGCGGAAGGTACGCCTGACTTTATTCGCAACGACGCCAAGGTGATCCAAGCGTACTTGGGAGAAGCACATTGATCGAACCGAGCGAAACCATAGCCAAACTGTGGCTGGCCAAGGTCGAGCAGTATAGGGGAACGGAAAAAGTTGCTGTTCGACAAAAAGACTTCGGAATCTGGCAGAGCTTCACCTGGGACGAAGAGTATCTGCAGGTGCGGGACTTCTGCTTGGGATTGGTAGAGATGGGCTTGCAGCGGGGTGATCGGGTGGCCATTATTGGTGATAACGATCGTCAGTATCTATGGGCTGCACTAGCAATTATGTCGGCTGGGGCAACCGTGGTTGGTCTCTTCACCGACGTCACCCCCCCGGAAGTTTCCTATGTCGTGAGTCATAGCGACGCCACTTTCGTGCTAGCAGGAGACCAGGAGCAGTGTGACAAGTTGCTTGAAGTCAAGGGCGAGCTACCGCTCGTCAAGAATGTGATTTATTGGGACAACCGCGGCATGTGGGATTACGAGGACCCGTGGTTGATTGATTTTAGTGATGTGCAGGGCGCCTGGGAAGACTCTGTAGATGATGCTGACGGCCGCTTCGAGGCCATGATTGAACAGGGTAAGGCGAGTGATCCGGCTATGTTTTGCTATACGTCGGGCACCACTGGCTTACCAAAAGGCGCGATGCTCAGTCACTCCAACTTCATCTACGAAGTTCGGGCGTTTGGTGAGATCGATCCCCGCTTCGACACAGACAATTACGTTTCCTTTCTTCCTCTGGCGTGGATTGCAGGTGCTGCGCTTGACATCTCTCCCCATGCCATCGACGGCGTGATTCTTAATTTCACGGAAAGCCCCGAGACGGTACGAGACAATGTGCGAGAAATCGCTCCCGACTCGCTGCTTTACAGCTCTCGGCTTTGGGAAACTTTGGTCGCAACTATCCGGGCGCGCATTCTGGACAGTAGCTGGATAAACCGCGCCCTCTACGGCTTGTTCCTACCGGTCGGATACCGCACTGCGGAGTACGAGTTCCGCAACGAACGTGTTCCGCCTTGGTGGGCGGTACTAAATTGGCTCGGCCGCCTAGCTGTCTTCCAGCCGCTGTTGAGCCAATTCGGATTGCACCGAGCGCGGGATGCATACACAGCTGGCTCAGCTTTAAGTCCCGATGTGGTTCGCTTCTTCCGCGCGCTCGGTCTTCCATTGCGGCAGATCTATGGATCGACGGAAGTAACGGGAGGTTCGCTCATGCATCGCCGGGATGGAGTTAAATTCGCCTCCGTGGGCGAACCCATCCCAGAAACGCTCACCGCAATCTCAGAGGAAGGCGAAATCCTGCTCGGTGGGCCTGGACTGTTCCTCGGCTACCACAAAGATCCGGAGCAATCACGTTCCTGCTTGTTCGTTGATGAACAGGACGTGCGCTGGTTTCGTACGGGCGACGCGGGCCATATCGACGAGGATGGGCATCTGATCTACCTCGATCGTATGAAAGACATGATTGAACTCTCGGATGGCGATCGGTACTCGCCCCAGTTCATCGAGGGCCGTCTGAAGTTCAGTCCGTTTATCAGCCATGCCCTGACCTTGGGCGACGCCCGACACGAGTATGTAGCCGCAATCATCACCGTGGATTTCGAGAACGTCGGTCATTGGGCGGAAAAGCACGGGATTACGTACACCACGCTGACCGACCTCTCTCAAAAGCCGGAAGTATACGAACTCATTCGCAAGGACGTCGAGGAAGTCAATCGCACTCTTCCCCATAGCGGGCGGGTTCATAAATTCGTGCTGCTTCACAAAGAATTTGACGCGGATGAGGGTGAGATGACACGTACGCGCAAGCTTCGGCGTGGCTTCCTATTTGATCGCTACGCAAACATCATTGAAACCCTATATTCCAATGAATTTCAGCTCCAGATCAGCGACGTAGTCAAGTATCAAGATGGCCGGGAGGGCAAGATCGATACCACTCTGAGGATCGAGAGTATGGAAGCATGAACTGGCAACTTCTCCCACAGCAAATCGCCACCGGGACATTGAACGGCGGGATCATCGCGTTGGTCGCGATTGGCATTGTGCTAATTTACAAGTCTTCGGAAGTCTTCAATTTTGCCCACGGGCACATCCTGCTTATCGGCGCACTGATGACCTGGTGGTTCGCCGGTGCCAACCAGGACGGAAAAGAACTCTTCAATCTGCCGATGGGCGTGGCGATCATATTTGCTTTGCTATTCGTGGCTGCGTTGGGCCTAACCATCGAGCGATTAGCCCTGCGACCGATGAGCGGACAACCCCTGCTGGCAATCATACTGATGACGCTTGGTTTATCTCAGCTGCTCGAAGGTGCAGCGAGCATCTTCTTTGGCGTACAGCCAAAGAGCAATTTCCCGGCACCCTTCGCTCCAACGGATGTGTTTCGCATCCCTTTCCCAGGCGCGTTCAACGATGCCATCATCCTGAAGAAGAGCCTGCTAGCGGCCTTTGTGGTTGCGATTCTGGCTTCCATTATCTTTGCCCTCTTCTTCCGATTCACTCGGTTTGGACTTTCCATGCGTGCCACAGCAGAGGATCACGAGCTGGCCAGCAGCGTGGGGATTCGGGTTCCTCGAGTGTTCGGAGCCTCATGGGCCATAGCGGGCATGATCGCGGCCCTCGGAGGCGTGTTGCTGGCCACTCTCACAGGAGCGAGTCTATCCATGACCACCGTGGTGCTGATAGCTTTTCCAGCCATCTTGCTAGGCGGTTTGGACTCCCTACCTGGAGCGATCATTGGAGGCATAGCGGTGGGTCTTTCCCAATCTGTGGTGCAGGCCGCGAAGTCAATCGAGGTGCGTAGCTCCGCTGAGATTGCGCCATTTGTGCTGCTATTGATCGTGCTGTTGTTGCGACCAGAAGGTTTATTTGGCCAGAAGAGGATCGAGAGGATTTAGCGAGTGGCAGTTCTGAGGCCTGCGGGAGAATTCGATACCAGCTATGCATCGGATATGTCCACAATCCGCAAGAACTGGCAATGGGTCCTGCTGATCGTGGTCATGGTCGTCATGCTCACGCTGCCTCGTTGGGGAAGTGCGTATATAGTTTCCACCGCCAATCAGATCGCCATAGCTATCATTGCCGTCCAGGGATTGAATATTCTTACCGGCTACACCGGCCAAATATCGCTTGGGCAGGCGGCATTCATGCTGGTGGGCGGTTACATATCCACGCTGCTGGTCACCTACTTGGATCTACCATTTCTGCTTGCTTTCCCGCTGGCCGGGTTGGGCGCCGGACTGGTGGGTCTGTTTTTTGGGCTGCCATCTTTGCGCGTTAAGGGTTTTTATTTGGCTATGTCCACCTTGGCAGCGCAGTTCATCATCCCTTGGCTCACGCGCCACACATTTAAGGATATTCTGGGTGGATCCAGCGGGAGGATCGAGTCCCCCGTTCCAGTGATCGCGGGCGTCACCTTCGACGAGCCGCAAAGCTACTTCTACATTTCATTTGTAGTGCTCATCATCATGACCGTTTTGGCACACAACATCGCTCGCTCACGAATGGGTCGCGCCTTTGTAGCCATACGCGACAACGATCTCGCCGCAGAGCTGCTTGGCGTGAACCTATTCGGATACAAACTGCGGGCTTTCTTCCTATCGGCGCTCTTTGCTGGAATAGCGGGCGCGCTGCGCGCGCACAGTCAACGCGCAGTGGGCACAGAGCTGGGCTACGACCTGGTTGAATCAATCTTCCTGCTGGGCATGCTGGTGATTGGAGGTCTTGGGTCAAGCCTGGGTCCGTTTCTCGGAGCCTCGACCATCATTTTGATCGAGGATCTAGCGAATTGGGTAGGTCAGCAAGCAGCGCAGATCTTGCCGGATGCGGCTGCTACCGGATTACTAACTTCATTTCGACCCCTTTTCTTCGGATTTGTGCTGATGTTGTTCTTGATCGTTGAGCCCCGCGGTTTGGCACATCGCTGGCAACTCTTGAAAGCGTCCTGGCGCTTGAGGCCATTTTCTTACTAGCTATCGCGAAAGGAGGGTAATCTGGAAGCAAGGCTACCCTGATCAAACGAGGCAAACCTAGATTCATAAGGAGGAGATACTGATGAGGAAAATTGCTATTGCCCTGCTGCTGATCGGCGCGCTCGCGCTGGGCGCATGTACAGCAGCAGAGGAGGCCACTGAGGTCCCCGCGCCGACCGAGCCTCCACCTCCGGCCACCGAAGCCCCCGAGCCTGAGCCGGAACCGACCGTCGACGAAGGCATGTCCAACTGTGAGACAGGTTATGTGGGTGAGACCATGACTTGGTACTCTCAGGCTGGCCTCACGGGCGCATTGGCCACGATCCTCGGTCCATCTTTCGTCAACGGCACGCAAGATGCCATCGAGGACATCAATGCCGAGGGCGGCGTCTGTGGTGTTCAGGTCGATCTCAATCTAACCGACACGCAGTACGATCCAGAGCAGGAGATTGCGGCCTACGAAGTCAATCGCGCCGCTGACCCGAAGCCGATGTTTATCTTGACCTACGCCAGCCCGGCAACAATCGTTCTCAAGGACCGTGTGGTTGAGGATCACATAGTCAACTTTGCGGCGGGACTCAATGCTGCTGCCGCTTATGATCCGGCGGATGGATGGACGGTCCTCCTCGCTCCAATCTATTCCGATCAATTTGCGGGCTTCGTAAAGTGGGTCTCCGACAACTGGGATTCGGTCAAGCCTGAGGGCGCGGGAGATGACATCGTGGTTGGCGTCGTCGGCTGGGAAGGCAGTTTCGGCGCCGGTGCTACAACCGAGAACTCGATTGCCTATGCCGAGTCGATCGGCGCTACAGTGCTCCCCCTGGAGACCATTCCCGTTAGTCCTGAAGCTGATCCAACCGGAGCGATACAAAACCTGCAGTTGTCTGGAGCCAATGTGATCTACATCCAGAATCTTGGTTTTGGAACCGCGCAGGTGATCGGAACGATTCGGGCGCTTGGTGTTTGGGATGACTTTGTGGTTGGAGGCGTAAACTGGACCATGAATCAGGATGTACTGACCATCCTGGGTGACAGCGCCGCAGCCATGAATGGCTACTATGCACCTACATCGTTCCTCTGGTGGAATGACACCGACGATCCCGGCGTGCAACAAGTGCTTGAAGCCTTCGAGGCTAGGGATTATCCAGAGTCTGATAAGCAGGTTGGGTACCTGATCAGTTACGGTGGGATCATGGCCGCGGCCAGCATCGTTGAGGACGCAATCAACGAGGTGGGCTTTGAGAACCTTGATGGCGACGCCTTCTTCGACGCCATGAAAGCTCGAGGGCTGGTTTCTGGACCCGCCGCACCCTATCTATTTGACGTACGCGACGGCAACCGGGCTCCGAATCAAGTCCAAATCCGACAAGCGCAAGCAGGAGCCGACGGAGTCGAGTTCGTGGTCGTTGAAGACTTCTTTGAGCTACCCGATACCCGCCCAGGCGGATAGGAATAGCCGCACCGTAAAGGAGGAGCACTCCATCTATTGGAGAGCTCCTCCTCGCTTTTCAAAGTGAAAATGCTCACACTCAACAATATTGAAGTTATCTATGCCAATGTGATCTTGGTGCTTCGAGGTGTATCACTAACTGTACCCGAAGGAAAGATCGTGGCACTGCTTGGGGCAAACGGCGCGGGAAAATCGACCACGCTTAAAGCCATTTCGGGACTGCTCCATAGTCAAGAGGGTGAAGTTACGCGTGGCGGCATCGACTTTGAAGGCAAAAGAATAGATCGATTGCCGGCAGAGGAGATCGTCCGTTTGGGAATTGTGCAGGTTCTCGAAGGCAGGCGCCTGTTTGAGCATCTGACGGTTGAGGAAAATCTCATCGCAGGCTCCTTGGCAAGCAAAGCAAGCGGAAACGGGACCGACACGAGCGCGGACATCGAGAGGGTGTATGAATATTTCCCGCCCTTGAAAGCTCTCCGAAAGCAGACCAGCGGATATCTATCGGGTGGGGAACAGCAAATGCTGGTTATCGGGCGAGGATTGATGGCCCGGCCCCGGTTGCTGCTCCTGGATGAACCTTCCATGGGACTGGCCCCTTTGTTGGTGCGCGAGATCTTCAACGTGATCCGCCAGATCACAGACGAGGAAGGGATTCCGATCTTGCTGGTGGAGCAAAACGCGCGGGTCGCACTCGATGTCGCCGACTACGCGTATGTGATGGAGACGGGCCGAGTTGTGCTCGATG
>JBHIBY010000104.1:0-7506 GCA_046759305.1 Anaerolineales bacterium | reverse complement strand
TGCTGGTGCGCGCCGTTATCGAGGACGATGGCCGCTTCCTCATTGCCCATACCAAAGGAGCGGACAATGTGTACCTGCCAGGAGGACACGTCCAGGCCGGTGAGGGGATGAAACATGCCCTTGCCCGCGAACTAGATGAGGAGCTCGGGGTTGAGGTTGAGGTGGGCGAATACTTTGGCGCTGTGGAGCATGCATGGGTGGCCGACGGCGTGCACAGCCACGAAATCAATCACTGTTTCGAGGTCGCGTCGCCCGAGCTGCATTCGGCCCGATCGCCGGTCTCTCTAGAGGATCACATCGAATTTTTCTGGCTTTCGCCGTCTGAATTCGAGGAGCGCAACCTTCAGCCCGCGCCTGTGCGTCAACTGCTATCGAAGTGGAGAACGGAGTCCCGCCGACTCGGGTGGGCATCGACGTTGGGGCTACGCGACACGTAGAGGCTTACAATTCGTGAACTTGCCAAAGTAGGGAGGCTGGGTGACTACCAAATGGATATCGCCAGCGGAGAGTACTTACCCGTCGACTACGAAGAGCCGCTCTCTGATTTCCTGCCTCCAGGAATGCATTCGACCTAGTCGGATAACCATTCGAATTCCTCACACATCGTGCCAATTGCACCATGTTAGAAAGACCGAAGCGCACACCGGAACACCGTGAGATCTACGCTAAGTACGCCGACCAGTATGAGCTGTTGGTCTCGCGTGAGGATTTTAAGTCAAACATCCCTCGTAAACTCAATCAACTCGCAACCTTCGACGCAACGGACGTGATCGAACTCGGAACGGGCACCGGCAGGTTGGCGCGCCTGCTGGCTCCGGCCGCTAAATCCATTCATGCCTTTGATGCCTCGCTCAACATGCTTAAAGTTGCAGCCGCCAGGTTGCGCGACACCGAGCTGAGGAACTGGGGGCTTGCGGTCGCAGACCATCGAAGCCTCCCAATCGCCGACCGCGCGGCTGATATCGTGATTTCCGGGTGGAGCATCGTCTACTTGGTGGTATGGAACGAAAGCACCTGGGAGAGTGAATTGGCCAAAGGCTTGGCCGAGATGAGGCGCATACTCCGACCCGGAGGCAACATCATCATCCTTGAGACGCTCGGCACCGGACATGTGTCTCCGCAGCCGCTAGAGAATCTCGTGGACTATTATTCATTTCTCGAGCACCAGGGCTTCTCGTCGTCCTGGATCCGAACCGACTATCGTTTTGAGTCTTTAGAAGAGGCAGAAGAAGTCGTCAGCTTCTTCTTTGGGGAGGCCATGGTGGATGAAGTAGTCAATGATGGGTCTATTACGCTGCCCGAATGCACGGGCATCTGGTGGAGAAAGATTGACGAGTAGTTAAAGGGCGGATCACTGGATCGATCCGCCCTTCAATGACGATGATGTCGTAGTCCACGTGCTCTGTTCCCACTGTATGTCCGCCGAGGCGCTAGTCTTCGTGCTGCTGGATGGTCTTGTCCAAATCCTCCACCGAAAACCGTTCGAGCTCAATGACCTTGGCGTTTTCGCGGAATAACGGTGGCAATATTGATTTGGCTTCATCCTTGCTCTCCAATTCCACAACAAACCAGGCCTTGTGCTCACCATCGCCGCAGCCCCAGTCCGCATTGGTCACAAAGTGAGACCCGGTTTCCATGAACGCCTTAACGGCCTGGTTGCAGGCATCCCTGTTGTTTTCGTGGGGAACTTCAATCAGGTATCGGGTCATTTTCAACCTCCATTAGATTTTCCAGGAAACGGGCTCCAATTGCGGTACCCTTCTAGCCTCATGTGCGAACGGTACATCGACCGCGGTTGAGCGATGATTGAGGGGATTGCCAGAATATACCACTCCTTCCAGCGTGCTCGATTTCTTCCTCTTCTCGCCGTGGCATTCGCTTCGTCGGCGTGCCAAGCCGGCGCGGGATCAACTGAAGGCACTCTGGCAGCGCTCTCCACCGAGAGCGCTGAATTAGGAACTCAGGTCGCTGCCCAGGCTACCCTAATCACTCACCTGGCCACGCGCGGACCTCCTCGGATCACGCAGCCAGTCGGAACCTTGCAACCCACGCCCTACGAGCCCGTCCAAGGGTTTGTCGAGATCGAAGAGGGCGCGTGTTGTGTCGGTGGAAAGGCGGGCGACCCGCTGGAGATTGAGACTACCTTTCAGGCCTCGAGTCCGCTGGGCGAGGTGACCCAGATGCGAGTGCGATTCGGGAGCCGACCGTTCGTTGAAGAGCAGCTGACTGCGGCCGAGTGGGAGCCGTTTGTGCCGCTGAAGGCGTTCCCCATTGAAATCGCAATCAATTGGGTTGGCTACTATGTTAGCGTTCAGTACATGGACGAGAACGGCAATCTGTCTGCCGTATATCAGGACGATATCTCGGTTGAAGGACATCCTTGAAATGAGCTTCCCCAGTCCGTTCTATCGCTGGCGACCCCATCCTTGGCATGGCCTCGAAGTGGGGCCGGATCCGCCGGGGCTAGTTCACGCGTACATCGAGACCGGGCCATTCGACTTGGTTAAGTATGAGGTCGACAAGGAAACTGGGTACCTGAGGGTCGACAGACCGCACCGATCCTCATCCCATCATCTGGGCCGGCTTACGGACGAGAGCATGCCGAAGAAGTGATCCAAGCGGCGATGAAGGACTATGAGATGGAGTTTGGAGGCGGGTAGGGATATGCGTAGGAGGCTATTCGAATGACATTCGTAATTCTCGATGAGCTTGGGACAGCCGAACTTATCCCGGGCTATGTGGTCACATTCCTGCACTCGGAGCAAATGACCGTCGCAAATTGGCGAATTAGTGCCGATTCACCATTTCCTGAGCATTCCCACCCGCATGAGCAAATCATGATAATTTCGGAAGGGGAATTCGAGCTGACGGTCGATGGGGAAACGGAGGTACTGCGGCCTGGAGTCGTGGCCGTGATCCCATCCGACGCCAAACATTCAGGGCGCGCCTTGACAGATTGCAGGGCTATCGACGTTTTTCATCCGGTTCGTGAGGACTACCGGTAGGACTGTGAAAGGCAGGGGAGAAGCCCCTAGTCAGCACATCGGAGTTTGCCTACCCCATGTGGGTCTCAGCGGATGAGAATACTGGTCGATTTTGATGATGTACTGTCAGATACCTTTGGCGAGGTAGGAGAGCCATCGCGCTGGATAGGCAGTGGAACGGCAGTTGGGACGGCGACCGGATTGCAAAGTGGGAGGAGATCGAGAGTGCGCTTTGATCCCCGTCTAACTACTCCCTGACCAGCTCGATTTCGAACAGTTCCGGCCAATTCTTTCCAGTGACAAAGAGGCGCTGGCGCTCCGAATCGTAGGCGATCCCGTTGAGAATGCCGGCCCGCGGTTCATCCCCTCGTAGTCTCGCCAAGTTGATCCACCCAAGGACTTCTCCCGTATCGGGCGATATTCGGGCAATCAAGTCGGACTGCCACACGTTGGCGTAGATCTCACCTTCCACGTATTCGAGTTCGTTGAGCCACTGCACGGGTTGGTCACCATCGGTAACGGTGACGCGTGAGGTTTCCTGGAAGGATTCTGGATCCAGGAAACGTAGTTCCGCGCTCCCATCGCTCATGATCAGCTGTTGGCCATCATGGGTTAGGCCCCAACCCTCCGGCGTGTAGTTGAACTCGTCAAGCTTCGAGAAACTCTGCTGATCGTATACAAATCCGATCCCGGAGGTAAGCGTCAGTTGAATGATGCGATCATCGAGCAGCGCAATGCCTTCGCCGAAGAGTTCGGGATCCAGCGATAGAGATTGAGCCACCTCACCTGAAATCAGATCAACCCTTCGCAATGTGGACTCACCACGCAATCCCGTGCTCTCGTAAAGGAATCCCTCTTCATAGACCAGGCCCTGCGTGTAGGCTCCCGGGTCGTGCGGGTAGCTGCTGACGATCCTGAATGTGTATCGGGAGGGCGAGATCGGGGTCGCCGTAGGGGCAGGAGTCGGGAATTGCTGGGGAGCGCAGGCGATGATCGTAAGCGACCCAAGAAGCGCGAGAATTATGGTCCTGGAGAATTGAGGCCCGATCGGGGTGCGGCGAATTCCGCGCAAGCCGCTGTGAGGGGGATCCAACTGGGATCCCTGCAGGTTGATCATCAACGGATCATATACGAATTCCTCGCCAAGGTTCTGCGCTAGCAGTGCCCTTGAGCCAACTGTCGAGCACGGCTGGGAGATCCTGGATTGGCCGCTCGTAAAATCGGGTATCATTTTGCCTTGTGGGCAAGTTCTGCAGGAAGACCAATACGCCGGGTTGAGCCTACGTAGGTTGGGCCGATTAGGTGTAATCAGACTTCCTTGCAGAAACAAGAAACGACGCAAGCATAAGGAGGCAGGAGGAGATGTCGGAACGAGTTCAGGGTACTGTCAAGTGGTTCAATGACAGCAAAGGCTACGGCTTCATCGAGCGCGAAGATGGCGAAGACGTGTTCGTTCACTACAATGCCATCGATGCCACCGGCTTTCGCTCTCTTGAAGAGGGTCAGCAAGTGGAGTTCTCTATTGAGGAGGGCCCGAAGGGCCTGCAGGCCACCAACGTCTCACTGATGTGATCATCCGAGACGGCCCCCGCATAGCCTTCAGCCGGAACCCCATTATCTGGTGGGTTATCGAGGGGCAAGATTGAACACCGACACGCCCACGCATTAAGATGACTTGCGCGCCATCAGGTAGGTCGCATAGGCGGGCATAAACTTGGACCCGGTCTTTTCTCCCGCGATGCGCTCTATCTCGAAATATTCGCCGAAGCGGCGCTCAGTTTCTCCAGGCTCCATTGCCATCGCACCAATGCCAGCAAGCAATCGCTCCCACCAACGCAATTCCCACTCAAAACAATAAAGCAAGAACACGCTACCTTGATGGGTCAATGGCAGTACGTTCTTCATATACAGATCGCGCTGAGTTGGGCTCAGGTCGTCCAGCGTGCCGTAATCCACCAGCAGGTCGAAAGTGTCGTTGACGTGCTGCAAGTTGGTGAGGTCATCCTCGATGAACGTAACCTCCACCCCAGCCTCACGCGCTCTGACGCGGCCCATTTCTATAGCGGCCGGTGAGAAGTCCACACCGGTCACGTCGAACCCGTGCTGCGCCAGGTAGATGACGTTGCTGGCGGTTCCGCTGCCGAGGTCAATCGCCCGGCAGGGCTTGACGCGCCCGCTCTCCACCAGACTCACGAGTGCCTCACGCGGCCCGGTGTCATACGGTATCGGTACGAAGGAGTAGCGGTACATCAACTCATAAAGCCATTTCATATCGTTTTCTCCGTGTTCCTTTCTCGAAGATCCCGCGTACTTTGCGGGGCAGCGAGTGCATAAGGGAACCTTCGCCAATTGCTGGCTGCTCGATGCCCTCCAATGGAAGAAGCCGGAGTCTCGCGACTCCAGCTTCCTGTCTCAACCATGTCTCTGGGACGATCCGATCCTGTTTTCTACTCCGGCTTGTGCGCTCGTAGGCTGACCCCTTGTGTGCCGTACTTCAGCGCGCTCGATGGATCAGGCACGTCCTCAAAAATGTTGTACCTCTCGACAATCTCTGCGTTTTCAAATCCTGCAGCGCTCACTGCGCTGAGAAGGTCTGCATCCAGCAGACCGCCGGCAATTCAACCGGTCCATAACGAGATATCGTTGAGCGCCGATTCCGGCACTTCACGAGCGATCAGAATATCGCCGACTTGAAGCCGGCCTCCGGGGCGGAGGACGCGCGCCCATTCGCGGAGCGTCTCCGTTTTGTCCAGGGTGAGATTGAGGACTCCGTTGCTAATGACCACATCCGCAAAATCATCGGGCAGCGGCAAGTCTTCGGCGAACCCCTCTCTGAATTCCACATTCGTCGCCTCGATCCTGGCTGCCCCATCTCTGGCCTTGGCGAGCATCTCCTCGGTCATATCTATACCAACGACACGGCCTTCGGCGCCCACCATCGCAGAAGCAATCATTGAGTCAAACCCCGAACCGGAGCCAACATCAACCACGGTTTCGCCTCGGTTGATCGGTCCGAGAATAAACGGGTTACCCATGCCGGCGAATGACTCAATATTCCCTTCAGGTACGTGGGAATATAGGGTCTCGTCGTAACCAAGGCGTGTCGCTGCTTCCCGTCCGGTATGAAAATGGTAGCCTTTGTCCGGATCGTGCGCGACATCAGCGTACTCTTTCCTTATCTCCTCACGGAGTTCCTTCAGTGGCAGGTCCGGTATCGCTTGTAAGGCACTCATCCCTCTCCTCTTTCGTTTCTGCAGCCGATCTTCGATTATATGGCATTCTTGGACGACCCAATTCCGCATATCCGGAATGCCAGCACCATGAATTGCGCTTGCCGATTCAAGCTATCGGTCGACCTACACAGGCTGCCTAACGGCTGCGAGCTGCCTGTCCTGGCGGACCTAGGCCAGGGAGCGGCCGGGGACCGGTTCAACCAACATCATGATGGCGCGAATCCCCGGTCCGGCTCCACTCGCAAAGTACTCCAGCGAGTTGTTGTGCGGCGCTTACCTCGAAGTTCAGATTTTCAAGGGCAGCTTGAAAGCGCCTAGCGATTGTGTGCGGCTGAGATTGACGTGAAGTTCGTGCCCGGCCTACGAGCAGTGTGCATGACCGACGCTACGATCGAACTGCCGTAATTACAGAGCTGCGCGGGCCTTTTCCAAATCGTCTGCGCCCAACACACCGCGTGTATTTGTTGCAAGGTAGATAAAATCGATGTTTACACCGGCGTCACCGATCTTCCGTGCAACCTCGCCAAGCTCTCCCGGGCGGTCCTCGAGATCCCGGACCAAGACTTCGCGCTCATCAGAGACTTCGAAACCGCTCTCTTCCAATGCGCGGCGAGCACCGGCCGCATCCTCCACAAGGATGTGGATTACTCCCTTTCCCTCGCAGGGGATACCGCACATTCCGTCAATGTTGATGCCAGCCTTGCCCAAAGCCTCGCCCATGTCTGCTAGGGTACCTGGGCGATCCTCCAAGATGACAGTCAAGTCCGTGGCCATTATCCTCCTCCTTTAGTCAACTAAAGAGCGTTGGGGCAGTTTGCAGTGTGCTCACATATTTCCTCCTTCCAGTGGACCAGAATAAATCGGTTGCAGAGCAGAGATTCGCAAGGCCCCCTCTTATTCGGATTGATATGCGCCGCATAACAGCTGCGGGCTGCTTGTCCTGGCGGACTTAGGCCAGGGAGCGGCTCAACAGCGACAAAAAAAGCCCGACCTCACGAGAAGTCGGGCTGGCTGCGATGAAATGTTGGATTGACGCCCCACCGCGACAATGAGACTAACTGTTTACAACCCGAGCAGGTGATAGACGATGCGGAGGCCAAGTCCGCTGCAGCGAGTTGATTGTATGAAAGCGCTGCACCTCCCAATACACTGGTAGTTGTCCAGACCAACCAGTAGCACAGGAGGTGCAACATGTTGAAGCAATCTCATTATAAAGTCGGTTGCGACGCCCACAAGTGTACGTCCTCAGAGCATTTGGGACAAAAGTGAGCCAAAACTAAGAGAGTATT
>JBHIBY010000103.1:0-7687 GCA_046759305.1 Anaerolineales bacterium | reverse complement strand
GCGTGGCATCTCAACTTGCAGCTGGCCCAAGGCCGCCTGCCAGAGTCGTTCCGCCCGCATCCCAACCTCCGTGGAAATTTAGTTTTCTTCTAAGGTTCTTCCGGGCTTTAGTTCCTGGAGAGAATCTTCCCCCGCGCGACCGAATTTGTCTTACTGGCTCGCAGTTCGCATTCTAGCAGAAGGGTATGGTGCGATCAATGCTCGAGACCTTCTCCAACCTAAAAAGATTCGAATCTTTAAGAAGTCCCAATCTTAAGGAATACTGGACGACTCAATTTATAGAAGATGAGAGGCTCGCAGGAATCAGACCCAATATGGCCAGTAGATCCGGGGACTCGATCCCAGATGTTGGGGGCTCTGGCTGCCTAGGTGTGTCTTGCGGAGGCTTCGAGCAAACCTTAAGACATGATCGCAATGTCGGTCCGCGCAGAATCACTGGATGAGATTCCAAATTGGAGCGTCCTTTGGCACCGAAATGGCCGATTTTTCAAAGTTGTCAAATTGGGAGCATGCGCGCGCTGGCCGATCAAGGCTGGAGCGCAAATTCCAGTGCTTCAGACAAGCCCGCAAATTCATTAAGCTTGAAATTCGCGGGTACATCTAGCCCTGGATCTGCGCCTCTGGGTAGGACGACTGAAGAGAACCCAAGCTTGGCCGCTTCCCGGAGACGCGCCTCGAGATGGGGTACTCGCCTAAGCTCTCCGGAGAGTCCTACCTCGCCGATCAACGCGAGGTCGGGCGGCAATGCTCGATCTCGAGCGGAAGAGGCGATGGCAGCCGCCAACGCCAGATCCACGGCAGGCTCTTTGACCTGCAGGCCTCCCACCACATTTACGAAGATATCTTGATCCGCCAAATGAATCCCGACCCGGCGGGTGAGGACGGCAGTGATGATCAACAAGCGGTTGGTGTCAATCCCATTGGCGGTTCGCCGGGGGTGGCCGAAAGAGGTGTGACTTGTGAGGCCTTGCACTTCAACAAGCAACGGTCGCGAACCCTCCATCGTGACCGCGATGGCCGAGCCCGGAGCATCGCCTCTTCGTTCCGCTAGAAAGGCCTCGGATGGATTGGCCACCTCCACCATGCCGGCTACGCCCATCTTAAACACACCTACCTCGGTTGTCGCTCCATAGCGATTCTTTACCGAACGTAGCAAACGATAGGAATGGTAAGGATCACCCTCAAGATACAAGACCGTGTCGACCAGATGCTCCAACACTCGCGGTCCGGCGATAGCTCCTTCCTTTGTCACGTGACCAACAAGGAAGATTGCAGCGCCCGACGACTTAGCGACCGATTGCAGGCGGGAGGCACACTCCCGTACCTGAGAGATCGATCCCGCAGCCGATTCGATATCCGCTGACTGAATTGTCTGAATCGAATCAATGATGGCCAACCTGGGCGCCACGGCCTCAATCTGGCCGACCACTCGCTCCACATCCGTCTCCGTCGCCAGATACAGATGCTCCGTTGGTCGGGCACCGTTGGACACGCGTAGCGCCCGATTCTTAATCTGCACCACTGACTCTTCTCCGGACACATAAAGCACCGGACCAATTGCAGATAGATCTGCACTCACCTGAAGTAAGAGCGTGGACTTGCCGATACCCGGATCGCCTCCGATCAACACTAGCGATCCAGGCACGATTCCCCCACCGAGCACCCGTGCAAACTCGGAGCTATCTAATGGGAGCCTGTCATCTATCCCGACCTCGATCTCTGTCAGCCTTTGCGGTCCATTGCCGGAAGCCCTCGGGGCTGAGGTGCGTCTCGTATCGAGAACTTCCTCAACCATACTGTTCCATTCGCCGCATTGCGGACAGCGGCCCAGCGGCTTGGCCGCTGTGCGGCCGCATTGTTGACAGATGTATTGGGTTCGAGTCTTGGCCATTCTCGTCTCGCAGGGGATCTGGATTATATCCAACGTAGCGACCTCAGGATTGATAGGTCTCAAATTCACTTGCCCTTCGATGGGTTACTATCCACTCCGTGGCCCGCCTCTGGTTTTACAACATTCCGTTCCACGGACATGTGAACCCGACCCTTCCGCTGATCCGTGAACTGGTGCAGCGAGGGGACGAAGTGACTTATTACTCAATCCCCGCCTTCCAGTCCAGGATTCAGGCCGCGGGAGCTCAATTCCGTGCGTATGGCAGCTCGTACTCTTTCGAGCAGACGCGCAAAGTTACGCACGTTGTTCACTTGGGCAACCAAGTAGCAGAGGCGACGCATGCTTTGCTCCCAGACGTGCTGGCATCTGTAGCGGATGAGCGACCCGATTACCTGATGTTCGATATGAGCGCCCCTTGGGGTAAAATCGCCAGTCGTCAACTGCGCATCCCGGCCGTCGCAAGTTTTCCACATCTGCCTTTCTATTGGAGAACGGTATTCAGCGATTGGCGGGTGTTGCGCAAAGGGCTCCGGAGCATACGCCCCGGATATGGGTACTGGCGCAACCTTCAGCGCCAGACTGCCAAGATCGTCAAAGACCACCGGCTGCACGATCCGAGAGCGTTCAATGTCCTTTCGGGCTCTGCTGAGCTCAACATTGTGTACTCTTCTCGCTACTTCCAGCCCTACGAGAAGCGCTTTGACGACTCCTACCTGTACATCGGCCCGCAAATCGACTTGGATCGCCGGGAGGATCCGATGTCAATTCATAAGCAGCTAGGACAAAAGCTGATTTACATTGCCGTTGGAACGGTTTACCAAGCCAACCTCGATCTCTTTCGGTCCTGCATTCAAGCCTTTGCTGATCCCCAATATCTGGTCATCCTCTCGGTAGGCAAAGCCATTGATCCCCAGCAACTAGGATCCATGCCGGACAATTTCAAGGTCGAGCAATATGTTCCACAGCTTTCGGTGTTGGAACGGGCGGATGTCTTCATCACGCATGGCGGGATGAATAGCATCAGCGAGTCGGTCATGTACGGGGTGCCTATGATTGTGGTGCCGAATACCATCGAGCAGGCGGTCAATGCCGCGCGGGTCGAGCAGTTGAATGCGGGGCTCTTCGAGGATCCGAGTCGACTGACGGCCCCTGACCTGTGGGAGGCGGTGGAGGCAATCCTCTCTAATCCTTCAATTACTAGAGGGCTCGATCAGATTCGCCGCTCGTTCGAAGATGCGGGCGGGGTTGCTCGAGCGTCAGCTGCGATTCAGGCCTTCAAACAAACCCATCAGTTGGACTGACCGGAGGTTAGGTCCATATGCCAATCCTATCTGATTACTCACAATTCGATGGACGCCACTGGGAAACGGGTTCTGTCCACAACGTTCTGGCCTATCAGGGCGTCAGGGTACCCAAAACGAGCCAGCCAATTTCAGAAGCCATGCTAATGGACCTGCCAGCCCATTGATCATTAGTGATTAGATCGCAGTTCAGCCGGCGGCGAGCGCTTCCTCTTGCTCTGGAGTTCCATGCGTGAGAATAAGTTCGTCGTCGGCAAGGTCAATAAGCACGGTGTCACCGTCCTGGAACTCACCTGTGAGCAGCGCGTCCGAAAGCACATCCTCGACTTTGGCCTGGATTACACGTCGGAGAGGGCGGGCACCCATTTCGGGGTCATAGCCCAGCGTTGCCAGCATCTCTCTCGCCTCACCTGTGGCGCGCAATTTCAAGCTGTGATCCTCCAGACGGCGAGCTACTTTGGCTAACTCCAGATCCACAATGGCCTTGATCTGCTCCATGGACAGCGCATGGAAGACAATTACTGAGTCGACCCGATTGATAAATTCGGGGCGAAACTCCTTCTTCAGTTGCTCGGTCAAACGGCGATGCATCTCTTCGTATGCCAGCCGCTCCTCCATATCCTCATCGAGCTTAGTGGCGAAACCGAGCTGCGATTGATTCATGATCAGCTCGGCACCTAAGTTTGAGGTCATCACTATCAACGCATGGCGGAAGTCGACCTTGTGCCCGCGGGCATCGGTCAGTTGACCCTCTTCCATGATTTGCAGCAGCATATTGTGGGCTTCATTGTGTGCCTTTTCGATCTCGTCAAAAACGATGATGGAGTATGGTCGCCTTCGGATTGCTTCCGTAAGCTGTCCTGCATCGTCATAACCCACGTATCCAGGAGGGGCGCCTACTAGCCGGCTGACCGAGTGGCGCTCCATGAATTCCGACATGTCGATTTGAACAAGTGCCTCTTCGCTGCCGAACATGAACTCAGCCAGTGATTTGGTCAGCTCCGTCTTGCCCACTCCGGTCGGTCCGAGGAAAACAAAGGAGCCAACCGGCCGCCTTGGATCCTTCAAACCCGCTCGCGCCCGTCGAACTGCCTTAGCGATGGCCTCAATGGCTTCATCCTGTCCGACGATCCGCTCGTGGAGTGCCTCTTCCATTTGGAGCAAGCGTTCCGACTCTTCCTGTGCAATCTGCATCACCGGCACACCGGTCCACATGGACACCACTTCAGCGATATCTTCTGCGGTCACCTTGGGGCTATCCTCGCTGCGCTCCCACCCCGCACGTAGTTGAGCCAGCTTCTCTTCTTGCGCAGTTTCCTGCTCCATTAGCTCTTGAGCATCGTCGTAGCGAGCTTCTTCCATGGCCTGCGCGTGAGCTTCGCGGGTCTCCCGCAATTCCGACACCGCTTCACGCATGGAGCGCGCAGCAGGGCTTTTGTACATCCTCACTCTAGAAGCGGATTCGTCGATAAGATCGATGGCCTTATCTGGGAGGTAGCGATCTGTCACGTATCTGGAAGACAAGTGGGTTGCTGCCTCAAGCGCCTCGTCGGTAATGACAAGTTTGTGGTGGTTTTCATAGGGTGCGCGAATTCCACGTAAGATTTCGATGGTCTCCTCAATGGAGGGTTCTTCGATGAATACTGGTTGGAAGCGACGCTCTAGAGCTGAGTCGCTCTCAATGTACTTACGGTACTCCTCCTGCGTTGTGGCACCGATAACCTGCAGCTCACCGCGTGAAAGCGCCGGCTTCAAAATGTTTGCGGCATCCACGGAGGAGCCGGCAGAGCCAGCGCCAACCAGCATGTGAACTTCATCAATAAACAGTATGGCGCCGGATGATTTCAGTTCATCGATAACGCGTTTGAGTCGCTCCTCGAATTGACCCCTATACATGGTGCCCGCAACGAGCGAGCCCACGTCAAGCTGGAGCACACGTTTGCCGAGCAGCGGCTCGGGGGTTTCCCCAGCAACTATCCTCTGAGCAAGTCCTTCCGCGATGGCTGTCTTTCCAACTCCCGGATCACCGATCAAAGCCGGGTTGTTCTTAGTGCGCCGGGCCAGGATCTGGATAACTCGCTCAATCTCCATCTGACGGCCAATAACCGGATCCAGCTTTGATTCTTCCGCCATTCCTGTCAGATCAGCCGCGAGCTGATCGACCATTGGCGTCTTGACTTGCTGCTCTTTGCGCTCACGACTGGAGCTGCGACCTGTGTGTCGAGTAGGAGTCTCTTGAAGTGCCCGACGCGTCTGGCGGCGAATCTGCTCGGGAGTAATCCCGAGCCTGCGGAGTACGTCCATTCCCACACCTTCGCCCTGGCGGACCATCCCGAGCAGCAGGTGCTCGGTGCCGATGTAGTGGTGTCCCATCCGCCGAGCCTCTTCGATGCCCATTTGGAGCACCTGTTCAGTTCCGGGCGCCAGCTCGATGCGGCTGCTTGGGTTTCGTCCGACGCCGGTCAGTCGTTCGACCATCTCTTTGACCCTGGCCGGGTCCAATCCAAGGTCGCGCAGCACGCGCCCGGCAATCCCGCCCTCTTCTCGGATCAACCCGAGCAGCAGATGTTCTGTGCCGATGTAGTTATGATGCAAGCGCTCAGCCTCTTCATGTGCCAGGCTGAGCACCCTTCTGGCCCTCTGTGTGAAGCGTTCCATCTTATCGGCCACTAACTATCTCCCGAAGATCCCTTTGTTTTTCGATTTTACCAAAGAGTCCCCTTCGACACTCGATGGCAGGATTAACGTCCTATGACTTGGTTTCCGCTCCGTCGGGTGATCCAGTCTCCTCGATCACCTGGGGGAGATCCTGTCCTTCACCATCTTCCGTTTCCATATCACCAGCTTCTACATCCTCGTTCTCTTCGATGACTGGTTCAATATCCTCATCGGTACTGGTATCGGCGTCGATCTCACGATCTAGAGTCGATTCAGGCTCGATCTCCGCTTCAGGCTCATCGATCTCAGATTCGGGCTCCACGGTCTCGATCTCTGGGGCCTCCACAGTGCCAAGTTCAGCATCGAGCTCTACGGTATCGGTCTCGGCTTCCTCAGTACCGGGCTCAGCCTCGGATTCCATCTCGGAGGTCTCGCTCTCCGGCTCCTCTTTCGGCTCAATCTCTTCCGCCTCACCCGCCAGAGCTGCTTCTGCCTCAAGCTCGGCGTCGAAATCGGCCACCGTCTCAGGCTCCACTGTCTCCTGGACCGCAGTCTGCCAGTCCGTTTCAGCGAACTCGGAAGAATCCACCATTTTTAGGCTCAATCCGATTCGATGCCGAATGGCGTCCACGCGGATCACACGCAGGGTCAGCGTTTGACCTTCCTGAACCACTTCACTCGGGTGCGTAATATGCTGATCCGATAGCTCTGAGATGTGGATCAGCCCTTCGATTCCATAATCCTCGAGCCCTGATAGCTTGGCAAACGCACCGAATTTTGTGAGTTTGGTGATGCTACCTTCCACCAGCTGACCTTCGTCGTACCGACTCAGGATCATATCCCAGGGATTTTCCTCGAGCTCACGGATCGACAGGCTGATGCGGTTGCGCTCAGGATCTACGCCAAGCACCTTGACCTTTACCTCTTGTCCAACACTGAGCAGCTCGCGTGGATTAGTGACCCGCTTCCATGAGATTTCGGAGATATGTACAAGACCGTCAGCACCACCAATATCGACAAATGCTCCGAAGTCGGCCAGGCTAATTACATGCCCGGTGCGCACCTCGCCGATCGATAGCTCCGATATAAGACGCTCCTTTAGCGCCTCCCGAGCCTCGCGAGCAGCAGAGCGTTCCGACAAAATCAGGCGATTTCTGCGCCGATCTACTTCGATAATCTTGGCAACCAGATGCTCGCCAACCATCTTTCCCCAGCGGTCCTCGGGAGTTTCGCCGTCCGCGCGTCGCCGCCGAGCAAGGCTCACCTGCGAAGCTGGCACAAATCCTCGCAGCTGACCCATCTTGACGATGAGGCCCCCTTTGTTATAGCCAGTGACCTCGCCCTCGAAGATTTCCTTCGACTCCATTAACTCCTCAGCCTGATGCCAATCTTGCTCTTCCTCGGCACGTACCAGGGAGAGCTCAGGCGCGCCGCTTCGGCCACCTGGTCGTACTACGTAAACATTAATTTCTTGTCCGACGTCTAGGGTTGCTCTTTGATCTTCGGGGATTTGCTCAAGTTCTCTGGAAGAGATAACGCCTTCAGATTTTGCGCCGATATCCACCAGGACATCGGCTTCCGTGGCGTGCACAATCGTGCCAACACGAATCTCGCCTCGCCTGGGCGCACTTAGCTCATAGTTCTCGGACTCAAGGAGCGCGTCCATCGGGTGAAGTTCAGTTTCGTTCTGACCCTCTGCATCACCCGCTGCGCTCTCCTTCTCCTCGTCTGCCATTGACGGGAATTGCTCCGGCGGATCAGCCCACGGATTATAAAGGCACAGATAGGGGTTGACAACCTGTCGCCGAATCTCGTGCGGTATAATGCCGCGCGGTCC
>JBHIBY010000102.1:0-7755 GCA_046759305.1 Anaerolineales bacterium | reverse complement strand
CTCCATGGTACAGCATTACGTGCATCGTAGTCGACAGATTGTCGTGAATACGCGGATTCCGTAACCTATTGATAGTTAGATGGCCAACTCTATTGGGTCTACCAGCGGTTCACAGACGTGAATTGTTGATCAGCTAACAGGTCCTGAGAATCGGTATTCTCACTACCACTGTTACATTCTGAGAATTTCCATACTGCCTAAGAATTTGGCAAAAAGTCTGCCTGTACCGCGAGGCGTTCTATGAACTTCGTGGGGATGGACCTCCGCTAACCACTCCTAATGCGCGTGTCAGGTGCTAGACACTAGTTGTATTCGTAGAACCCCTTGCCAGACTTTCGTCCAAGATAGCCAGCGTCAACCATTTGTTTGAGAAGCCGTGCAGGGCGGTACTTGTCGTCGCCGAAATCACGATGAAGCACTTCGACGATGTACAGCACCACGTCTAGGCCGATGAGGTCCGCAAGCGCGAGCGGTCCGATGGGGTGGCTCATGCCCAATTTCATGATGGTGTCGATGTCCTCGGTGCTTCCCAGACCTTCCTGAAGCGCGAAGATGGCCTCATTGATCATGGGGCAGATGAGGCGGTTTGCGATAAAACCCGGTGAATCCTTAGCTTCAATGGGCTCCTTACCCATCTTTCGTCCGACCTCGAATACCAGGTCACGAGTGCTGTCTGAAGTGTCCAACCCTCGGATGACCTCGAGCAAGGACATGAGCGGAACCGGATTGAAGAAGTGCATCCCAATGACTCGATCTGGCCGAGAGGTCGCCCCTGCTATGCGGGTGATCGAGATCGAGGAGGTGTTCGAAGCGAGGATGGCCTGCTCGGGCGCGATCCGATCGAGTTCCTTGAAGAGTCCAAACTTGATGTCAGGATTCTCGGTGGCGGCTTCGATAACTAGATCGGCATCGCCTGCTGGAGCGACATCGACGGAAGTAGCAATTCCTGTCGCGGCGTCGTGCTGGCTTTCGTCGATGATCCCCTTACTCGCCAGTTTTCCGGCCGACTTCTCAATGGTCGCCTTTCCGCGCTCCAAGGCTGCGGGATCCACATCGGTCATCGTGACTTGATAGCCAGATACCGCGGCCGTCTGCGCGATCCCGTTGCCCATCGTTCCTGCGCCGATCACAACGATTCGTTCAACAGTCATCCCGAATCCCTTCTATGTTGTTGATGGTACCTGTGGTCTGGAGATCGCCGAATTCGATTGAGGGTGGTCTATACCAATTCGACCGCCATCGCTACGGCTTCGCCTCCCCCGAGGCAAAGAGATGCAACCCCCTTGGACAGGCCGCGATCCTGCAGCGCATATAGCAGCGTTGTCAGGACGCGCGCCCCCGAGGCTCCTAGTGGGTGACCCAGCGCGATGGCTCCACCGTTCACGTTCACTTTATCCCAGTCCCAGCCGTTTTCACTCATTGCATAGCCATCTGCGAGCACCTGGGCTGCAAAGGCTTCGTTGAGTTCAATAAGGTCAACGTCATCCGGTGTCCAGCCAACGCGCTCCAATAGCTTTGGAATTGCTTGCGCGGGCGCGATGAACATTTCGCGCGGGGGTACAGCCACCTGGGCGTAGCCTACGACGCGAGCCATCGGCTTCAGGCCAAGTTCTTCAGCCCGCTCACGGCTGGCGTAAACCAACGCAGAGGCGCCGTCGTTCAGTCCGGGCGCATTGCCTGCCGTAACGCGCCCGTCGTCCCCGTAAATGGGTTTGAGAGCGGCAAGCTTCTCAAGCGAGGTGTCTGGCCGGGGGGATTCGTCTGTCGCCAGCACTACCGATCCCCGCTTGCCGTCAGAAATCTCTAGCGGCACGATTTCAGCCTCAAATTTCCCGCTCTCCAGGGCGGCCACCGCCTTTTGATGGCTGTCGAGCGCCCAGCGGTCCATAGCCTCCCGCGTGACTTCATACTCGTCGGCAATGTACTCCGCCGCCATTCCCATTACCCACTGCTCGAAAGGGTCCCACAAGCCGTCAAGCAACAGGGCATCTTCAAGAGTTTCGTGACCGTAGCGCAGCTCGCCTCTGCGGCCCCGGACCAGGAACGGCGAGCGGCTCATGCTCTCCATCCCTCCAGCGACGATCAGATCCGCATCGTCGGCCTTGATGGCCTGCGCGGCCCACATACCCGCCTTGAGGCCGGAGCCGCACACCTTATTGACCGTCGTAGCGCCAACGGTCGGTGGAAGGTCGGCTCCAATTGCAGCTTGCCGGGCTGGAGCTTGGCCGAGTCCGGCGCTGATCACATTACCCATCAACACTTCGTCGATCCTCTCGGGATCCTCTATGCCTGCCCTTAGTACCGCCTCTCGTACCGCAATTGCGCCGAGTTCGGTGGCAGAGAACTTGCTAACTGCGCCTTGAAATCGCCCTATGGGGGTACGCACTGCACTAACGATGAGAGGCTCTCGGGCATGGTCTCTAAAGTTCACTCTTTGCTCCCTTTGTCGGACTGGGAAGCGTCTTCCCAGTGGGTCATCAGACGTGAAAAGGTCTCGTCAAGAGGTTCCGGAATCACACGTGTTTCGGCGGTGGTGGCCATGAAATTCGTGTCGCCTACCCACCGTGCCAGTACATGTAGATGCACATGATTGACGACTCCAGCTCCAGCAGCCTTACCGATATTGACGCCAAGGTTAAACGATGTGGCTCCGTAGGCGTACCTAAGGGCGGTGACTGCCTGTGAGGAAAGGTTCATAACCTCCAATAGCGTCGAATCTTCTAAATCCTCGATGGAATCTTCATGTGCATAGGGAACCACCATCATGTGGCCGTTGGTGTAGGGGTAGCGGTTCAACACCACATACGCTTCCCCACCGCGATGCAATATCAGGTTGTCGTCTCTCTTGGGAAGCTCGCAAAACAAACATTCGGACGAGCCGGTATGGCCTTCGATGTATTCCATGCGCCAGGGCGCCCAGATTCTGTCCATTGAAAAAGGGGCTGCGTGAAAAGCCCCAGCGAACCGAGTGGTGGCGATTGTAACATCTCACTGGCACGGCACCTGCACCTAAGGATAAAATCGGCGCCGTGTTCGACCAAGCTGAGCTTGAAAAGCGGCTGCCGGTAGGAAGGATGGGTGTCGAAGTGCACCTGCATTCGACAATCGGTTCGACCAATGACCGCGCGGCAGAGCTTGCCCGGGAAGGCGCACCTGAAGGGGCGCTGGTCCTGGCAGATGAACAGACCGCTGGACGCGGCCGCCTAGGACGGAACTGGCGCATGCCACGTGATACGGGCATCGCTATGAGCCTGGTCATGCGCCCCAGCCAGATCGAGCGAGCCGCCCTCGGTGCAATGGGGTTGGTGGGGGCACTGGCGACGATTGACGCCCTGCAAAGCTTACAGCTGGAACCTCGCCTCAAATGGCCTAATGATGTCCTGCTAGGGGGCAAGAAGGTTGCAGGCGTGCTTGCGGAGGCCAGTTGGACCGGGGCGGCGCTGGATTACATGGTCCTGGGTATTGGGGTGAATGTGAAGCCGGTACCTCTAGATAACCAAGTCGCTTTTGACTACCCTTCAACAAGCGTGGAGGATTCGGTCGGTGACTCGGTAGACAGAGGGACCCTTGTTTTTTCCATCGTAGCCGGCGTCGATGATTGGTATGAGCGGCTGCAGACTGGCGAGGCGCACCCGGCGTGGGAGGAGCAACTCGCATTCAAATCCGAATGGGTTTCCATCACGAATGAGGAGCAGGAGCTAACCGGACGACCGCTAGGACTCACACAAAGTGGTGGTCTTCGACTGGAAACAGCAGAGGGGGAGGAACGGATCCTGGAAGCGGGTTCCTTCCAACTCCGGCCGATAGACACAGACCAGGCACAGCCAAATTAGGGCAGCTGAGCTAAGATTAAGGAAAGGGAGCGTATTCAATGTTTGATGACCTTAGAGATACTCCGGAAGAGGATCCAATTTCTAACGCCGGATTTGCGTACGAGACAGAGCCCGCAGGGCCAGAACCTCGCATCGCTGGTATGACTGCTGGACAGCGCCTGATCATCTCACTCATGCTGCTGGCTACGGTTTTCATTCTGGGCTTGAGCTGCACCCTGGTTACTGGGAAAATCTGGTTCTAGTTCTGAGCAAAAGCAACCCATAGACAATCCGGATCCCAATTTGGTAGGGATCCGAAGGAACTTAACCAAAATCCCGCGAGCATCAGGCACGCGGGATTTTTCTTTTGCTATTGATGAGCGTCAGAAGCGCGAGATTAGTGTCTTGCCTTCTGTGCGCGTGCGGTGCGCGGAATTTTGCTTTTGCTATTGATGAGCGTCAGAAGCGCGAGTTTAGTGTCTTACCTTCCATGCGCGTGCAGTGTGCGGAATTTATTTGCGCCGGGCGTGTGAGGATTTCTCTTACTTTCCAACCGCGCAGAGAGCAAGGGATTTCATTTGCCTTCTGTGAGCACCCGGCGCGCAAGGATTTCCTTTCTGCAGGACCGAACTGCTAGGGCATCAATTGCAGATGAGACTCTGCCCCTGTTTCCACCTGTTCGCGACTCCAGAGCATCGAGTGATACTGATGATTCCGCCACGGATCGATCATATCGTCATAGTGCGGATTGAACGGATGCCCCGACTGACCGGTGGTGTGTATGGATAGCGAGCGGCTCAAGTCACCCAGGTCCACGATCTGAAGGTAGGACGAAAGCGCGACGGCACCGAACGGCTCGTTGATGTCGTACCGCGAGCTAAATAGAGTTTCGAGACCACCATCCACCTCGACCGGACCGCGATTGAAGATCCACTCCAGGGGAGGGATTCCGCTCAATCCGAAAGGACGGTGTTCGAAAGTAGCGTGATGCAGATCGCCCCAGCGCCACGAAGCGGGATCGCCGCCCAGTTTTTCCGTCAGTTGCTCCACCGTCTCTTCCATTGTCTGCAGGAGTATGTCTTCCCGCTGCTCGACTTCTGAAGTCATGGTGTTGTCGAACCAGGCCGACTCGGGTTCGTTCAGCATGTTGCGCGCAGCGATGAACAGCGCTTGGCTGCTGGCGCGACCCAGTAGCTGGTCTCCCAGCTCATCGGCAAACATATTATCGAGGAGATGAAGCCGTAGGGTCTCAAAGATCGCCGCGCCGGCGCTTTCTCGGTCCTCGCGACCGTCCCAGGCGCGCAGAACATCCAGGGCGTCGCGCTGGGTATCGTCCGAAGGTTGGAGCGAGAGGAAGTGATGCAGGATGTCCTGGGTGAAGAGGGACGCAGTGTCACGCTGAATGGTCTGCATGTCTTGGACCGAGACTGAGTCATCGACCTCCAGCAGTTCCACCAGGCGAAGCGCGCGGTAGCCCCGGTCCCAATCCACGCTGATCAAGTAGGGGTAATCGGGCCCTACCACTGCATGATTGGCCGTCGCCAAGTAGCCTTCGGGCGGATTGAACACTGAAGGGAGTTCCTTGTAGGGGATGAACTCGTTCCATTCGAATTCGCCCGTCCACCCGGGAACCGGTATCGTTCCATCGCCGCGTCCACGAATCGGATAACGTCCCGTGGCCTGGTAGCCGATGTTGCCGTCCACGTCGGCGTAAACCGCATTTTGACCTGCGACATCCAAATACTGCAAGGCGTCTCGGAATTCGTCCCAGTTCTGCGCACGGTTTAGGCGCAGCACAAACTTGAAAACGGATCCCGGTTCCGTTGCCGTCCAGGAGTAGGCCAGCGGTTCCCAGCCAAAATTCCAGTCCTCTTCAAGGCCGCCGGCGACATCATTGATAATCGGGCCATGGTGCGTCTTACGAGCATCTACGATGACCGGCTCATCTTGTCCGTTCACCGTGATCTCCTCGCGCACAATCTCCATATCGAGCCACTCGCCGCGGAATTCATACTGGTTCGGGTTTTCTGGATTGAGGCGCTCAATGAAGTGATCCTCATGATCACCTACTAAGTAGGTGAAGCCCCATGCGATACGATTGTTGTGACCGATAAGCACACCCGGAACTCCCGGCAGCGAGGCTCCGACCACATTCAAGCCACAATCCGGTCCCATCGGCTCGCAGTGCAGCCCCACCTCGTACCAGATGGAGGGCATCTGGATCCCCAAATGAGGGTCGTTGGCCAGCAACGGAGCGCCGGTTGCGGTCCTCTCGCCAGAAATTACTGCGCTGTTGCTCCCCAGGCCTTGGCCCGAATCCCAGGGGAAGCGGCTGAAAACGATCTCAGGCACCGATTCAAGTGTAGATTCAGCCAGCCCACTAGAGGCGATGATGGGGTAGTCCGCATCATAGGCGGGCATGAGGTCCTCAATAGCGGGTGTGCCCAATCGAGCCGCGATATGGGCTCGCGCGAGCTCAGCATTGGCATTGCTTCGAAGGAACCATGCCAGCAGCTTGGCAGAGACCAATGAATGAAAGGGTTCCCACCGATCCGGCTCGTACCGAGTTCCTTGCAGCCCCAATAAGGTGAATTCGAGGCCTATGGAACCGCCTTGCGTGTCAAGGTATGCGTTTACCCCTTCTGCAAAAGCTTCAGCTCCTGCCCGGTCCGATCCTTCCAAGGAATCCGCTTCAATTGCTGCGGCCCGGTGTAGGCCGATGGTGCGGAAGTAGCGGTCTGCATCCAGGGTGCTCTCGCCGAGGATTTCCGACAGCCGGCCGGCGGGTAGGCGACGCTGGAATTCCATCTGCCAGAAGCGGTCCTGAGCGTGGACAAAGCCATTTGCCATGAGCAGGTCGTGCTCGGTCGTTGCGTAGATATGCGGGATGCCAAAGGAGTCGCGATAGACATCGACCGGTCCATCCAGGCCGGGAAGCGTCAGGCTCCCGTCGACTTGGGGAAAGGCTCGCGGGGCAATCAGGAACCGAAATGCCACAACGGCCACTGCTACTACACCAGCAACTGCCAGCAATGCAACTAGAAGTTTAGAAAGAAAGCGGAGCATGCGGCCTCCCGCACCAAGGGTGAGGTGATTTCTAGCATCTGCGGATCGGGGAGTCAATGGCTGCACGCCGCAGCGCGAGGATTTTTGGTATCGACGGAATGGGGTACTAGATGGAGGTCGAGCAGGGTTGCTAGGATATCTAATACATGAGGTAGGAGGAATCCAAAGCTCGACTCCGCAGACAGGTCTGTGGACGACGAATTAATGCGATCCGGTAGCGCAGGCAAGAATCTTGCAGCCGTTAGGGGTCAGGGATAGACCTCAAGGACCCCTGCAAATTTATTGACCTACTGCGATAATATAGGATGCTTCCACCCCAGGAAGGCTGAGGAGTAGCTAGTTGGCTCGAATATTGATCGTGGACGACAACCAGGCAATGGTGGAGGCGCTGAGCATCGTTGTAAGTGCCAGAGGTCACGATGCGATGACCGCGCTGAGTGGAGAAGAGGCGCTCGGGCTTATTGAGAACGATACGCCCGACGTTATGCTGCTCGACCTTACCATGCCAGGTATCGACGGATTTGAAACGCTGGACCGCGTGCGAACCATGCCAGAAGGAAAAGATCTCCCGATACTTATTATCACAGCGTTGGATGAGGATGATCTTGAGGGACGGGTGGCAGACGCAGGCGGCAATGCACTGTTGCGTAAGCCAGTAGACGTGAACCGCCTAGCGGATCAGATAGAAGCAGCCACCGCCTAGCCGCTCCGGTTTCTCAGGACAAAAAAGGTCGCGCCTCAAAGGGCGCGGCTTTCGTTTCCAGCAAGAGGGTTCGCAATCAATTCGCCCTAAAGATATAATTGGGGTGATGGGGCCTGCCACATGGCGGGACCTATTTATGCTTGACATAAGCGCAGTTCAGGGGGTCGCTAGCAA
>JBHIBY010000101.1:0-7875 GCA_046759305.1 Anaerolineales bacterium | reverse complement strand
CTCAGCTGGCTGCGCCTGGCCGTTGATGAGCGCGCCGATTTGGATTTTATAAGGCGAATTTACGAACGCCTGGGGAATAGTCCTACGTGGCTCGAGGTGGTGGATCTGGTTGACCGCGACCCCTCTCTGATGGAAATTAACGCATCCACAGAGCAAAGGGGTCTTCACAGCTGAAGTAAGGATTACAAGGTTGGGATTGCGCGAGAACCTGCTAACACGCACAAGGCGAGCGGCGAGAGTGCTGCTTGGGGATGGGCATCCGTCTGAGCCGATTCCCAGTATTAGCTCCGAGGAAATCGAGGAAGCCAGGCGCTACTTTCCGAAAGATAAATTCTTTATCTTCGGCCATGCGCGCTCTGGGACGACCCTGTTGGCGCGGTTGTTACGGCTTCACCCCGATGTGCATTGCAGTTGGCAAGCACACTTCTTCACTCAGCCGCCTTTGCTCGCCAGCCTCGTAGAAGACCCCGCGGTTCGTGAGTGGCTGGTAAGGCGAAACAACCGATGGAACCGTGGGAAGGACCCCTCGCCGGTGATTTTGAGAGCGGTGGCGGACTTTATTCTGGAGCGCGAGGCGGACGTCCACGAGGCGACGATCGTGGGCGATAAAAGCCCTAGCAGCATGCTGAATGGCGAGGCAGTGCGAAACCTGGTCAAGATCTATCCCGATTGCCGGTTGTTGGTAATCGTTCGTGATCCACGCGACACGTTGGTTTCCCATCGATTTCAGGCTTTCTTAGATGCGCCCCATACGCTTACGCGGGAAGATGTGCGAATCCGCGAAAACTTTCGTTCTGACCCGACACCCTATTTGAACCGGGAGCGATCGATCTTTACCGAGAGAGGCGTTCGCCAAGCTAGCGAGCGGTGGGTGGTGAATGTTCGGGACACCCTTCGGGAAGGATCATCGCACTATGGCGCCCGATTTCGTCAGGTCCGATTCGAGGATCTGTTAGCGCAGCCGGTGATGTTATTGAACGACATCTGGGGTTTCTTGGGAGCAAACACTGAATCCATTCCGGAAGAAGCCATGGTCGTGGCTGAGTTACGGGTGAACCCGGATGCCGAGTGGCAGCACGAAAAGGATGGCAGCATCGCTAGGTATCTAGCAAAAGGCAAGTCTGGTGCTTGGAAGCAATTCCTTACCGAGCGAGACATCCAAATCGTGAATGAGGTCGCGGGCGCTGAGCTCACCCAACTGGGGTATTCAGGGGCATAGCTTGCTGACGATCTTTTCTGCACCTAAGCCATTTGAGGGCGAAATCGGTCTCATCCAGGAAAATGCTATCGAGTCGTGGACTCGACTGCACCCGGAGGCCGAGGTCCTGTTACTGGGTGACGACAGTGGAATCAGCGAAGCGAGCGCCAGGCTCGGTGTCCGACACCTAGGTGGTCTGCGGACCAATGAATGGGGAACGCCGCTGGTGAATTCGATGTTTGAGAAAGCGCGCCAAGCGAGCACCTTTTCGGATCTTTGCTTCGTCAATACGGACATCATTCTTTTTCCGGACCTGCTCGATGCTATCGATGCGGTCCGAGTCGAGTTTGAGCGATTCTTGATCGTCGGCCAGCGCTGGGACCTATCGGTCCGGGAGCCAATCGACTTCACAAACGGATGGCGAGACGGGCTGGCGAGCAAGTTACAGAGCCGGGGTTCATTGCACCCTCCTGCGGGGAGTGATTACTTCGCCTTTGACGCTTCCCAATACCTCCAAATGCCACCCTTTGCCGTTGGACGAGCGGGATGGGACAACTGGATGATCTTTGAGGCGCGTCAGCTAAAGGTTCCAGTCGTTGACGCAACGGGTTCGGTGACAGCCATTCATCAAGAACATGATTATCGCCATCTTCCTGGCAGCCAGCCCCACTATCGCCTCCCGGAAAGTCACAGGAATCTGGAACTCGCTGGTGGGCCGCACACCATATTTACTTTACGAGATGCCACCTGGGAGTTTAGAGATAGTCAACTGCGCCCGCGCGGGACAAGCTGGGGAAGGGCAGTAGAGGCGGGGATCCTGGCTCGCTTGGGACCTACGGCGGCAGGGGCCTTGACCTATGCCGTGCTTCATCCTCTGAGGACATTCCGACGTGCGCGCGGGGCCATACGATGGAGAGGGAGCAAACTTCGTACCGGCGAGAGCGATCGGCTATGAGAGAAGGCCAAAATCCAGCAAAGTTCGTTGAGTCCGTCGCCAAGCCGCAGCGGGTGACCGTTGCCGTTCTCTCGTACATCCCATTTCTGAGTGGCTATTTCGCACAAAGCCTACAGGTCCTCAAGAAGAGCCTCCAAAGCATTCGAGATACCGCTGACGAGCCCTTTGACCTCATGGTCTTTGATAACGGAAGCGGACCGGAGACGATTCAATTTCTCGAGGAGCAGAGGGACGCGGGAAATATCCAGATGCTGGTTCTTTCCGACCGCAATTTGGGCAAGGGAGGCGCCTGGAACATCATCTTCTCTGCCGCACCCGGCGAAATCATTGCTTATTCAGACAGCGATGCGCTGTTTTATCCAGGCTGGCTTTCCAAATCAATTGCTCTGCTCGAGGGGTTCCCCCGAGTTGGGATGGTAACCGCTCGCCCATTCCGCACGGCGCCTGAGCTTTATTCGGCGACCGTAGACTGGGCAGAGCAGGCTGGCGATGCAAACCTTGAGCGGGGGCAGTTCGTCTCCTGGCAAGATTTCTTGGACTTCGATCGCAGCCTGGGGCAGTCTGAGGAGGAGATCCGCGATCGTTATGACAGCACGGAAGATGTTCGAATACTTCGAAATGGCATATCAGCCATCGTCGGAGCCTCGCACTTCCAGTTCGTCACTCACAAGTCGGTGGCCGGCGAGTTCCTTCCATTCGATATGGATAGGCCGATGGGTCAGGTTATCGAATTCGACCGGCGGTTGAACGATGCGGGATACCTTCGACTGATGACAGAAGAACCGATGGTCATGAACATGAGCAATACACCGATCGTGACAGATCAAGAGCGACAAGAGGCAGGTACCGCTACATCGAGCGGTATCAAGAAATGGGTGCTTGGCCTTCGGCCGATACGATGGGGTCTGCTCGCCGTGCATAACCGAATCTTTCGCTGGTATTACACACAGTAGATTATGGACCTCCTCACTTGAGCGACCGAACCGTCGTCATCTCAGCCGATCATGGCCTGGCAACCATCTATTTCCTGCAGAGCGATTTTGTGGACTCCCTTATCAACGCAGGCGTCCATGTCGTTCTGCTCACCGCAGACGGGCTTGTCAGGGAAGTGGAGCAGCGTTATGGCAAGGTGGGTATGACGGTCCGCGGTCTTCGGTTGGATCAAGCCAGGGAGTTTGAGGCGAATAATGCCGAGCTGCAATGGTGGCTGGCCTATCTTCGCCGTGCGGGAAGTTCCAAGAAGATCAATACCGCCGCCTTAGATAGCTATGTCGACCAGACCGCCGTCGAGCAGCCCAATCGCCGTCGCGCGTTGATGCCCATTGCGCGTGCAATGGTGAAAGCGATGCGCAATTCGAAGCGGGCAAGGCAAGTGGTCGAGAAAGCTCAAAACCGATTTACCTCGAGCATCTACTCCGACATGTTTCGGCAATATCGACCACGTTTGGTCATCGCTGCCACGCCGGGCTGGAGGCTCGATCGATATCTCTTGCGTGAGGCTGCCGCGGCGGGCGTACCAACTGCCGCCATGACTGTGGGCTGGGATAACCCGAGCAGCTATGGGCTTGCGGGTGCGCCGAAGGGCTCGATCAACTGCTGGTCGAAGATACAGCGCAAGGAATTAGTCGATGGTTCAGACTGGCCGGTCACGAGCGTGAATATCGGGGGGATCCCGGCATATGACGGCTACTTCAGAAGACAATGGCTGCTGCCCCGTGAGCAATACTTTCATCAGCATGGGCTCGATCCGGAGCGCAAGCTGCTTGCGTACGCTTGCAGCTTCGTAAGTTTCTCGCCAAGCATGCAAAATCTGCAGCCCCTGGTAAAGCTGGTGGGCAACGGGAAGCTCAGCTCCTCCACTCAGCTGTTGATACGGCTGCATCCCAATCATTTTCTTGACAACCCGCTGTTCGCGCGGGAGCTGAATGAAATCCAGGCGCTCGCCAGTGGCCACGACCACGTTCACGTTGTGGAACCCATCCCACTAGGAGGTGAGTTTGGGCACTATTCTGGCGAAGACATGCCTGAGAAGGCATCCATGATGGCGTACGCCGATGTATTTCTGACGGTGTATTCGACCATGGTGGTAGAAGCCGCAATTCATGATCGGCCAATCGTCAGCGTCTGTATCGATGCAGATAAAGGATGGGATCGGCCGCGCAAGTACTCGCTGCCTTTAAGTGAGATCGGAAATTGGCCGACGCATGAGCGGTTTCGGGAAGCCGGAGCGGGCGAGGTTGTGGATACGGCAGATGGCCTCGCGGCAGCGATCAATCGAGCGCTGGATCACCCGGCAGAAAATGCGGAAGCACGCGAGCAGTTTATAGAGCGGGAAGTTACCTACACTGATGGTCAGGCTGCTCGCCGCACTGCGGAGTTTGTACTCAGCTTAGTATGAGCCAAGCTATCGAACTTGACCGAGTCGAGAAATGCCCCCTCTGCAGTTCGAATCCGGAGATGCATGCTCCATTTGAAATGGTTCACGAGAACGAACTAATCCTTGAATTCGCGCTTTGTAAACGATGCGGTTTGGTATTTCAGTCAAGTCAGATGAGCGCGGAAGGGCGCAAGCAATACTACTCCGGGAGCTACAGAGCGTTGGTACAAGGAAGTGAATCGCCGACCGATAAGGACCTCCGGGTTCAAAGTGGACGAGCTCGCCACATCATACGATTTGCGAAGAAGTATTTGCGCGAGGTCGGAACGCATTTGGATATTGGAAGCTCCTCCGGTGCTCTGCTCGCGCAGTCCCATGCTGAGTGGAACGCTGAGGTGGTCGGAGTGGAGCCCGGGGACGCGTACCGCGAATACTCTGAGGGGCGGGGGATCACAACGACTCCTCGACTAGAAGATCTCGAAGGTCGGAGCTTCGATCTCATCAGCCTGGCACATGTGCTCGAACACCTTCCAAAACCGGTGCAGTATTTGGAACGGTTGCGTGAAAAATGGCTTGAGCCAGAAGGTCATTTGCTAATCGAGGTTCCAAATTTGTATGGGCATCAATCGCTTGAGCTCAGCCACACGGTAGCGTTCTCGCGTGCGACCCTTCATGAGGTCCTTCGACAGGCTGGATTCGACATTGTGCGAATGATCGCTCACAGTGAGCCGAGATCACGACTACTGTCACTTTATCTTCTGGTCCTGGCCCGAGCAGGCAAAGAGCTTGCTACGCAGAACGACATCCGAAGTGTGAGCCGCGGGGTTCGATTGAGACGAAAACTGGGGAACATGCGCAGACGAAGACTGACAGAGTTGCTACCTGGATTCATTTGGAAGCCCCTGCCCGAGATGGACTGAGATGCGATTTCTGATCTGTGGTTGGGGGTCAATTGGTCGACGGCATTTTCGGAATCTACGCGCCCTCGGGAAAGATGACATTGTGTTTTATCGGACAGGGCGCGGCACGGTTGGAAACGAAGAGATCGAGGATTTTCCTGTCGAGCGCGACTTAGAGACGGCGCTTTCTCGATACCAGCCAGACGTCGCCATTATTTCCAATCCATCTGCGCTGCATTTGAAAGTCGCAATCCCTGCGGCTCAGGCTGGATGCGATCTGATGATTGAAAAGCCGCTCGCGGCCGACATTGGGCGGATTGATGAGTTACGCAGAGCCGTTGACGAGGCTGGGGTGCAGGTGCTGGTGGGCTATCAATTCCGCTTCCATCCCGGACTCCAGAGAGTCAAGCGTATGCTCGACGACGGCAGCTTGGGTGAACCGGTCTCAGTGCGGGTGGAGTGGGGGGAATACCTCCCAGACTGGCATCCCTGGGAGGACTATCGTGAGTCATACAGTGCTCGCCGCGAGCTGGGGGGTGGAGTGTTATTGACGCTCAGCCATCCGTTTGATTACCTGAGATGGCTGCTTGGCGGAATTGACCGCGTTACGGGGGAGGCTGCAGCAAGTGGCAAATTGGAAAGCGACGTCGAAGATGTTGCTGAAGTCCTGCTCAGCTTCATTGCCGGGTCGCTTGGCAGTGTCCACCTCGACTACTTGCGCAGGCCACCGGTGCACCGGATGGAATTGATCTGTACCTCCGGATCTATCCGCTGGGAGGCCGCTCGATCGGACATAGCATATTGCGAGGCTGGTGGAGATTGGGAGCGCAGCGAGCCCTCTCAGGATTTCGAGCGCAATGACCTTTTCATGGCGGAGATCGAGCACCTGATCGCGGTCTCGAATGGTGAGGCAACGCCCGTCTGTACTCTGGAGGATGGTATAGCGGCGTTACGGATCGCCCTCGCTGCCAGGGATAACCAGGGTGCGCTGGATTCAGCGGGAGTTCGCTATGGCTGATGCAGCGGTGGAAGTCCGCGGAGGAACGCTCCAAGCGGGTTCATCACGCGATCGATGGCTCGCGGGCAGCTTGATCATTGCAGCAATGGCGGTGTTGACCGCGCTGTATATCACACAAACGGGCGCCGGCGCATCGGGTGATTCGGTTCACTACCTAATGGGCGCTGAAAACATCCTGGAGGGCAACGGCTATTCCCGGACTACGGGAGATGGAACTACCCGCCCGATCACTCACTTTCCACCTCTCTTTTCGGTGATGATCGCTGCCGTAGGCATGTTCGGCCTCGAAGTTAGCTCCGCTGCTCGATGGCTCAATGCAGTTCTGTTTGGAGCAAACCTCTGGCTGACGAGTTACCTGGTCTTTCGTGGAAACCGGAAAGTGTTCCCCGCGCTGCTGACTCCCGTTGCGCTTGCGATAGCCGCGCCATTGGTCGGATTGCATGCCTGGATCATGAGCGAACCGGTCTACATCTTCTTCTCTCTGGTGGCATTGGCCGGACTGCATCACTATCTAGAGGCGGGAGATCTGAGAAGCCTGCTTGTGGCCGCGGTTGCGGTCGCGCTAGCGACGCTAACTCGCTATGTTGGAATAAGTCTCTTGCTTACGGGTGGCTTAGCGATCCTCATTTTTGGCGATGCCGAGAGCCGGCAGAGGCTGAGCCACGCGGTCCTATTCGGGTTGATTTCCTCTGCCCTGATCGGACTGTGGTTCGTCAGGAATATTGCGATCTCTGGTGTAGCTGCCAACCGCGAGATTTCCTTTCACCCCATTCGTCGTGAGCTCGTGGATCGATATATTGCGGTCGCGGTTGAATGGGTATTTGCGCGGGCGATTATTCCTTGGCGGTTCCGGGTCCTGGCTGCGGCGGCGATCGGCTTAGCGGCTCCCGTGGTCTTGATGATTCGTGATGTCCGCACAAAAGGCTCTCAAAGGCTAATAGGCAAACTAGAATGGCTGCTTATTCTCTATCTGCCCAGCTATGTTCTAGCCCTCGCCGTGAACTCGTTTTGGTTGGACGCGTCAGCTAAGCCTGGCGATGTCGAACGATATCTCGCGCCGGTATCTGTAGCAATGATCATGTTGACGATCGTTAGCTATTGGAAGTGGTGGGCGGCGAGTGCACCTCGATCACCATTTCGGGTGGCAATTCCGATCGTTGGGCTTTTCTTGATTGGGCTCCATGTGTTGGAGACTACGCCGCTATTCGCCAGAGATGGGCTAGATCGTGGCTACGTGACTCTGGCCGAGAACAATCCTGAGTTGGCGAGCGCGCTGTCTGAACTCCGCGCTGATCGCGTGCTGATCTCCAATAATCCAGAGCTGGTCTATGTGATAAGCGGTCGGCCGGCTTTCGCTATGCCGATCGCGTTCGACGTCTCAACACAGGTAGCTCGCCAGGATTTTGATCAGCAGGTGTCCGCGACCGT
>JBHIBY010000100.1:0-7919 GCA_046759305.1 Anaerolineales bacterium | reverse complement strand
TTTTCTCAGAAAGGATTAACCATAGCCAAGCCACTGACTAAGGACCGAGCTCCGCATCCAGTGGGATGGGAGGTCAACATTCAGCCCGCTACCTGGCGGGATCTGCGCGCCATCGTAGCTCTTGAGAAAGTGTGCTTTGGGCGCGACTCGTGGCCGTGGCTCGAAATCCTGGCGGCATTGACCTTCCCCGGCACGATTCGGCTAAAGGCCGAGCTGGAGCAGCGCATGGTTGGTTTCGCAATTGGAGACCGCAGGGGGCGGAGCGACCTGGGCTGGGTCGCCTCAATCGGCGTTCACCCTGAATTCCGACGGCTCGGATTGGGCCGCCAATTGCTTGCCGCATGCGAAAAGGGCCTCGAAACACATAGAGTGCGGCTGTCGCTCAGAAAAACAAACGAAGCTGCGTTAGAGATGTATATTCAAGCGGGGTACTCTAGAGTGGATCTCTGGCCGAAATACTATCGAGATGGTGAGGACGCGATCGTAATGGAGAGAGTTGTCACGGGCTGAGCGGTAATCCATCTCTGGTAAAATGCGGCCTCCAGGGCGTCGAGGGACTCGACGCCCTAACTTTGCAGAAAGGGAATTTACAGTCTAATGGAAGTGATGCTGTTGAAAGATGTCTACAAACTGGGCCGGGCGGGGGACGTAAAGCGAGTGGCCGACGGCTACGGCCGCAATTACCTTATCCCTCAGGGCATGGCAATTCTCGCTTCGCCTGGTGCTCTGACGCAGTCCGACCGGATTCGAGCCTCAGCAGAAGAAGAACGCGCGCGCCTCAACCAGGAGCTAACGGCAGTTTTCGAGCAGCTCAATGGCCTGCAGCTGAATTTCCCCGTCAAGGCGGGCGAAACCGGGAAGCTCTATGGCTCAGTGACCACTCAAATGATCGGCGAAGCGATCCTGGAGCTCAAGGGAATCGACGTCGATCGCAGCCAAATAATCAGCGAGCCCATCCGCTCACTCGGAGTTCACTCAGTGATTGCCAGGCTGACCGTTGATCTCATCCCTGAACTCGCAGTGGTTGTGCACCGTGAGGAATTACCTCCGGAGTCTGCCTTCGAGCAACTCGTCGAGGAAGCAGAAGACCTGGGTGAGTTTGCCGATCTCCAGGCCGAACTTGAGGCAGAAGAGGCTGAGGAGCTCGCTAAAGAGGAAGAGGCGGAAGCTGAAGCTGGTGCTGATACAGTGGACGAACGGCCTGATGCCTCTGGAGAGCAAGGTGATCTTGCAGGTGCGATTAGGGGGGAAGATCCAACAGTGGAAGAGAGCGAAGTCGACGCGGACACATCGGAGGAGGAAGTAGACGTGTCCTAGCTCCTGGGGTCTGGCAGGAAGCATGGAGGAAATCGCAAAGACTCTCAAGGAGGCCAGATATCGCCTTGGCCTAAGCCTGGAAGAAGCCGAACGGTCGACGCGCATTCGTGCTCATTACCTGGAAGCTCTCGAAGAGGGCGACATTCAATCCGTTCCCTCGCAGGTCCAGGCGCGCGGTTTTCTCAAAAACTACTCCGAATATTTAGGCCTTGATTCTGGGCCCATTCTCCAGCGCTATACAGAGGTCATTCATTCGCAGCGAACATTACCCTTGCGGAGAACCCGCAAGGATGAGCAAATCACGCGACCTTCGGTAAGCGTCCGAAGACGCAGGATATCGGCCGATCTCGTGATTGCCGCCGTCATCACTCTCACGGTTTTGGCGGTTCTGATTTGGGGATTCGGATTGGTGGCCAGTTCGCTCAGGGATCAGGCACAGGCAGCCTCCCCATTTCTTATTCCTACCTTCACTCCCACCGCAGAAGACGAAACTTCGATGGCAGAGCGCACGGTCGTGGTAGTAGAGCAAACCCCGACCCCGCCCTCCATTGAAATTCCGGCGATCCAGGCCGACGTGATCGACCTTCGATTGCTCATTGAACGTCGGGCTTGGTTCAGCGTAGAAGTCGATGGTGAAATCGTCGAAAACCGGCGCGCCGCCCCTGGGGAATTGCTTGAGTTTCAGGGAGATGAATTGATCAAGTTGACGACGGGTAATGGAGGTGGGATTCGGGTGTTCTTCGGAGGGGTGGATCAGGGGCTGCTCGGAGAATTAAACGAGGTCGTTACGCGTTTCTGGGTGCGAGAAGGCGCGATCACTCCGACTCCTAGTGCGACGCCTCAGAGCAGCGGCTAACCTACACAAATTGTTACATGCAAAGAGCGGCGCACCGCGTGCGCCGCCCTTACCTTATTAGTGCACCTTCAGCTGTCCGACTCGTCGTCTGTAACTTCTCGGAAATCTCCATCAATCACAGACTCTATGGCGTCCACATGCTCCTGTACAACTTCCGGTGGGCATAGCTCGATGAAGAAGTAGGCTCCAGCCCATAGTATTGCGACGTCATCCACAGGGCCGGGTATGTCGAACGGTAAGATCAGATAAATCACGGCGCCGATCGGGATCAGCTTTATCAGCGGGTTAATCCGCCGATCCAGCAGCAGCCTGAGAATGAGCTTCACCCGAAAAGATACGTTCTCGAAAAAACTGCCTTCGCTCGGGATGATAGGCCGATCCGACATGACGGGGTCGATTATACCTGCTGGGCCAAGGGCTCACGACCGCCTGCGTGATAGAATCGCTCGGTTCTTCCCGGCTCCCACGAACGTTGCTCCGGATGGCAACACCCGCGGAGCCAGTAACTACAGAATTCGCGCTATCTCTTGACGGTGCACAATTTGAACCGATGATCACTGATACCCTCTCACGGCCGCTCAGCGATTTGCGTATTTCGGTCACCGACCGCTGCAATTTCCGATGTGTCTACTGCATGCCGAAAGAGGTGTTCGGCAGGGATTTTCGGTTTCTCAGTCGAGACGAATTGCTCTCTTTTGAAGAGATTGAGGCAGTTGCTCGAGCGTTTCACACGATTGGCGTTCGCAAGATCCGGCTTACGGGAGGCGAACCGTTGGTAAGAAATCAGGTCGAGCAGTTGGTAACCAGGCTCTCAGAGCTGCCGGATACGGACCTAACGATGACCACTAACGGCATCCTGCTGTCCACCGCGGCGGAGATCCTGAGAGCGGCCGGATTGAAGCGGGTGACGGTGAGCCTGGATTCGCTCGAAGACGCCGTGTTTCATGTCATGAATGACGTCGGAGCCAGCGTACAAGACGTGCTACGCGGTATTGAGGCAGCTGAACGAGCTGGTCTGCATCCCATCAAAATCAATATGGTCGTCAAACGGGGTGTGAATGAAGGCAGCGTGCTCCCGATGGCGCGCTATTTCAAGGAGCATGGCCATATCCTGCGTTTCATCGAGTATATGGACGTCGGCCATACCAACGGTTGGCGGATGGACCAGGTCGTACCCGCGTCAGAAATCGTAGAGCGGATCGGATCGGAAATGGCGCTTGAGCCGGTTGAAGCCAACTACCGTGGCGAGGTAGCCAATCGATATCGTTATCTGGATGGCTCAGGGGAAATCGGAATCATTGCCTCCGTGACTCAGCCTTTCTGCCAAGACTGCACCCGTATTCGTCTGTCTGCGGACGGATTGCTGTACACGTGCCTGTTTGCAGTGGAGGGTCACGATCTGCGCCGCGTCATACGCTCTGGCCCTTCACCTGAGGAGCTGGTCGAAACGATATCCTCGGTATGGACGCGCCGAGTTGACCGCTACTCCGAGCTTCGCTCGGCGGCCACTCAGGGCCTACAGAAGATCGAGATGTCCTATATCGGCGGCTAGCCAGGATGCATGACTAGAGACCGGCGAGCCCCAATTTATGCGGGCGCGAACTCGATCCCCATACTAAGAAGGCAAAGAACGGTAAGTATGCTAAGGTGCGAAAAACCGCCTTACTGTATGCTTGGGCGCCTTGCATGAATGGATTCTTGAAGCGCTGGCAATTCTGGCTTGGACTGGCTGTTAGCGCGTTATTCCTGTGGCTAGCGCTTCGGGGACTGCGCCTTGCCGACGTCTGGGAGGCAATCCAGGGAGCGCAGTATCTATGGCTCATACCCGGGGTAGCCGCATACTGGGTCGGGGTTTGGGTTCGTTCTTGGCGTTGGACCTACCTTCTTCGACCGCTTAAAAGGGTGACCTCTCGCAAAGCCTTTCCTATCGTGGTCATAGGCTATATGGGAAACAACATCCTCCCAGCGCGTACCGGCGAGTTGCTGAGAGCATACGTTTTGCGCCGCAGCGAAGAGGTACCGATCAGTGGATCGCTGGCAACGATCGTGTTGGAGCGGGCTTTCGATGGTGTGGTCATGCTCGCATTTGTGGTATTCAACCTGCCCGAGCTCGCAAGCGTGAGCTCTGATTCGGGGTTTGTCGGGAATCTTTACAATTTAGCCGTGCTGGGTGTCATCGCATTTCTAGCAGCCATCGCCCTGCTCGTATTCATGGCCATCAACCCGAAGCAATCTGAATCAGCGTCCGAGTGGATCAATCAACGATTGGTTCCCCTCAGGTTCAGGGATCAGGTGAGGCAGTTGAGCGGTCGCTTTCTCGAAGGCTTGGGAGCGCTCCGCTCGCCCAGAGATCTAGTTATGGTGCTGGTCACTTCCCTGGTAATCTGGCTGCTAGAAACCGTCAAGTACTGGTACCTCATGCAGGCCTTCCCATTTGAAGTGAGCTTCTTCGCTCTGATGCTGATGAATGGAGTGGTCAATTTGGCGACCACGCTGCCTTCCGCTCCAGGCTACATTGGCACATTTGACGCGCCGGGGATCGCGGTTTTAGTTGCTTACGGTGTGGACCATGCCGTGGCAACCGGCTACACGCTTGTGCTGCACGCGGCGCTTTGGCTTCCAATCACGCTGTTGGGTCTGTACTACATGCTCCGAGAGGGCATCAGCTGGAGAAGCGTTCGGGCAGAGACTGCTGCGTCTTGAATCTTATCCACCCAATCTTCCCATGAAGCGAGTAGCGATTATCGGAGCAGGAGCAGGTGGCCTGGCAGCCGCATACGATCTAGCGCGTGCCGGCAATTCGGTCACCATCTACGAAGCGGATGATCACGTTGGTGGGCTGGCTTCTGGATTCAAACAATCCAATTGGACTTGGTCGGTAGAACGCTATTACCACCATTGGTTTGCCTCCGACAATCACATTCTGGGCTTGATCGACGAATTGGGATTGAGCGAGCGGGTAATCTTTCCTCGCCCCGTGACTGTGGTCTATCACGATCAGCAGTTCTACGCGCTGGATTCGCCAATCGCCGTGATGCGCTTTCCGGGAATACCCTTCATCGATCGACTGAGATTTGGGGCGGTGGTGGCGTACCTACGATATGTCGCACGATGGGAACCCCTGGAGCAGGTCACCGCTCACGACTGGCTTTCTGCTCGCGTGGGGACCCGTGCCTACACCTCCCTTTGGGAACCACTGCTTGTTGGAAAATTTGGTCCTCACTACAAAGAGGTCAACATGGCTTGGTTTTGGGCACGGATTAAAGCGCGCACGCCACGGCTGGGTACCTACGAGGGCGGATTTCAGGCCTTCATGGATGATTTGGCAGAGCGCGTGCGCTCGGAGGGTGCGGACATCCGATTGCAGACATCAGTGTTTGGGATACAGGCCAGAGACGATCGTGAAGTTGAGTTGAGCATCGGGGACGAGCGTCAGGCATTCAATCATTGCCTGGTCACAACCTCACCGGCTCTGCTTGCTCAGCTCGCTCCGGATCTGCCGGATCCCTACTTGCTAGGCCTGAAAAACATGAAATCCATGGGGGCGGTGGTCATGGTCCTCTCACTGAAACATCGCCTCTCCGAGCAGGGACACTACTGGCACAACCTCCCTAAGTCGGCAGGATTTCCCTTTCTGTCGCTTGTCGAACACACGAATTTCGTACCGGCCGAGCATTTTGGCGAGGAGCACATCATCTACTGCGGGGATTACTTGGATCCGGATCATGAATATTTCGAACTCTCTCAGTTCGAGCTTCTGGAACGGTTTGTGCCGGCCCTCTCACGCATCAACCCGGCCTTTGAGCCGGAATGGATCAATACCAGCTGGTTGTATCGCACATCCTATGCCCAGCCGATACCGCCCGTGAATCACTCGAGGTCGATTCCTGACATTCAAACCCCGATACCCGGCTTGTGGTTGGCAAGTATGAGCCAGGTGTATCCGTGGGACCGGGGCACAAATTTCGCGGTAGAGGTCGCACGAAGGGCGGCGGCTTACATCCTGGCGGCTAATTGACGCCTCGTAGGACTCACCATGCATAGCTATGCATAAACGCATCGTATTCTTCGCCTTGGCCGCCTCCTTTCTTCCTGGCTGCGCAGGGAACCAGCCTCCAGCGCCGACCCTAGAACCTACCCAGGCCAGGCCGACTCGCACGCCTCCTCCACCCGCCACAGCAGTTCCTACCGTAGGCCCGGTAATCCTCCTGTCGGGAGCCCCTCTTTCAGAGCATCGCGGTCGCTACTTTTCTGCTTCCGGAGTGTGCACGCCCTGCCACCAGAATCTGGAGGACGACTCGGGCTCAGACGTCTCTATTGATGCGTTTTGGCGGTCGTCCATGATGGCGAACTCGGCCCGCGATCCGTTTTGGCAAGCCTCCGTTCGCAGTGAGATCTTATCGAATCCGGACGAATCGGCTTCGATAGAAGACACCTGCGCCACCTGCCATATGCCGATGGCGCGCTATTCAGAGGCGAAAGAGGGCGGACAGGTCAAAGTGTTTGGGGATGGCCTGACGGACCCAGATCATCCGCTACATGACCTCGCTATGGACGGAGTCTCATGTACGCTCTGCCATCAAGTGATCGAGGAGGGACTGGGGTTTCAGACTAGCTACAACGGAGGCTTTGAAGTTGATATCGAAACCATCTCGGGGGAACGGGTTGTCTACGGCCCCTATACAGTGGAGGAACCCCATCTGGTCGCAATGCGAGACGCCTCCGGGTACATACCTGCACAAGGATTGCATCTGGGAGATTCTGAGCTTTGCGCGACTTGTCATACGTACTTCGTGCGATCGACTTTTCCCCTTCAAACTACCTATTTCGAGTGGTTCTACAGCGACCACAGGGGTGTCCAGACTTGCCAGGATTGCCATATGCCGGAGGCAACCGGTGGAGTGCGAATCGCCAGCTCAAGCGAATTCCCGCGTAGTCCGTTCGCCGAACATGTGCTTGTGGGAGGCAACGTCTACATGCTTGAGCTGCTCAAGACCTTTGTCGATCAACTTGAACTGACTGCGTCCGCAGCGCAGTTCGAGGTAACCCAGCAACGAACGGTGGAGTTGCTGCAGAATCAAGCCGTTGAGTTGGAAATTGACGAGATGCGTCTTTCGGGTGGTCGGCTCACGGCCGACATCCGTATTAGGAATCTTTCAGGACACAAATTCCCGAGCGGATTCCCTTCGCGTCGTGCGTGGATTCGGTTCGTCGTCGTAGATGGCAACGGCCAGATCGTGTTCGAGTCAGGTGGAGTCGATGCCAGCGGACGCATCGTACACAACAATGGCGACAAGGACATCACCGCCCTAGAGCCGCATTACCTGGCGATCGTACAGCAGGAACAGGTTCAGATCTACGAGTCAATCATGATGAACGCCGACGGGGAGATTACCACGCACCTGATGCAAGCGGCGCAGTACCTAAAAGACAACCGGATTATGCCTGCGGGTCAAGATAAATTCGGAGCGGTTGAGTCGATTCAACCCAGAGGAAAGGCGGTTGGGGATGAGGATTATCAGGGTGGGGTGGACGAGATTCAGTATGCCATCGACCTTCGTCAGGAACAGGGGCCTTTCAGCGTAACCGTCGAAGTGCTATATCAGTCGATTGCGCATCCCTGGATCGAAGCTATGCGCGGCCGAGGATCCGAAGAAACGGAAGGTTTCTTGAGGCTTTACGACGCTGTGCCGAATATCCCGGTCGTCGTTGCCAGTGAAACGGTTGAGATGGATGGGTAACCCGC
>JBHIBY010000099.1:0-8041 GCA_046759305.1 Anaerolineales bacterium | reverse complement strand
TCGCTAGGCTTCGAGCGCGAGCTGGCGCATGCCTGATCTCTCCGCCTACCGCGATCAGTACATACAGGAAGCCGGCGAGCACATGGCCACCCTACGTCAAAGCGTGGCGGTGCTTGCTGGCCGGAGCGATCCTCAACCATCGGTTCGGCTCGCCTTCGAAGCGGCCCATGCTCTGAAAGGTATTTCCTTGGCGATGAACTTCACCGAGCCTGCGAGCCTGGCCGCAGAGCTTGAGGACTACCTCGCCCGCGTTCTCGAGAAGGGGCTGGAAGTCAACGCCAATGTGCTGCAAGAGGCGACCACCAGCCTCGAGCCGGCGATTGAGGACGCGTTGTCTTGAGACAACGCATGATGGCACACCCCATTGAGTTCTTGCGGGTAGCATCCTGATGTCATCAGGGCCGAATAGCAAACGCACGCTATGGGCAGTTCTAGCCGCAGCAATTGGAGGATGCTTGCTATGCGCCGTTGCAGGCGTCGGAGTCGGAGGGCTGTATCTGTGGAGAGGAACCCAGAGAATCTCCGAGCAGTCTACAAGCAGTTCGCTGCGCCTGGGAGAGCCCGACGTTCTTGCCACAGCCACCATCGGGATCGAAGGTGGAACCATCCGCGTGGATCAGCCGGGCAGCGCGCTGGATGGGCTGACGATCGAGGTTCCTTCTGGGGCGTTCTCGCATGGAACGCTGTTTGAGATCTCTTCACTTGATATCGAGAGCCACACCTTTGGCAGCGATGTAAATCCAATCACCCCGCTGATCCGGATCGAATCGGATGGACCGCTTGCCGATGAATTCCTGAGCATGACCATCCCCGTCCGGATCGAGGTGGACGAGTTCGCTATGGCGTTCGCCTATGAAACCCAGTCCCCGGGTGTTCTAGAGGGTATGGCATTGCTTGAATCGACATCCACGTTGGTGAAGGTGACCACCCGACATATCTCTAGAGATGTGCTCGTGAGCTCCATTCCGAAGGAGCGGCTGGAAATCGATATCGACACCGGCTTTGAACATGGCGTGGATGATTGGCCCTTCGTCAACTATGGATCCTACATATCCCCCGGCGGTCACTGCGCGGGCCAAAGTCTCTCCGCTATGTACTACTTCATTGAGGACCTCGGGCCACCGCTCTTTGGCCAGTACGACAACTATGACAATCCCTTCCAAGACACGCCGGGGCTCTTCTGGGATGATGAGCTTGGATACCGGCTGGCCTCGGTGACCCAGGAATCGATCGACTGGGGCAGCCAAGGGAGGAAGTTCTGGCTCAAGTACGCGACGAGCCAGGACGATCGGATGACCTACAACGCCTTCGCATACTCCATGATGGTGACGAGTGCCCCGCAGTACGTGGGCATCTACGGAAAGGACGAGGAGGGGAAGCCCATCGGGCATGCGATGATCATCTACGGCAAGCAAGGGGAAACCTTCTCCATCTCCGACCCCAACTACCCCTGGGGTGCTGAGGGAGGCGAAGAGCGCACCATCACATACAATGTGGGCGAAGATAGGTTCGATCCCTACTACTCCGGACCCAACGCTGATGACCTGGGCCACGCATACGGCACGATCGTATACTTCGGCTACCAGGATCTGATCGATTGGGATCTGCTGGGAGAGCTCTGGCAAGAGCTCGAGGATGGCTTTGTTGGATCGCTGGAGTTTCCCGGCTACGAACTGGCGGTTACCGAAGGAGATTCGGGGGTTGAGGAGGAATTGTGGTTCAACCATGTCTCCGCCGAAGAGGACATAATCGTCCGCGTGCGCGATGCCGGCTTCAGGCCGTACCTGGTCACTTACGACGCGAGTACAAACCTCATTGCCAAGGGCGGTGAGCCGCTTGGAATTCGCCTTGCGGAGGGTGACAATTACTTGGGTTTCATGATTCTGGCACTGATCGGTCGCGGCGAGGAGGAGAGCCTAGAGTGGGTGGGTTTCGACTGGATCAAGGTGATCTACGAGAAGGAGCAGGCCACGCTTGAGGCTACGCAGGCCGGCGAGGAGGAGGACGAAGGGCCCGATGCCGGCAAACAGGACTTCGGAGTCTTTATCGCGGAGGGAGAGGTGTTGGTCGGATCCAAGTCTGAGTTGGAGCAAACCCCGACTTGCAGCCTCAGGGGATGGGGGGTGAATTGCGACGAGACTGTCGGCGAACGCACTATACTGAACACAGTGCTAGGCCTCTTCGGAAGCCGTGAGGAAGCCGTGGAGGCTTTTTGCAGCAACTTCGACCCGGCGAGCATCTGGTACCCACCGCTGGTGTCGGGCTCGAAGGGAATATTCATGGGGCAGGAGGTTTGGGTAAGCAACGCGCCCGCGTGCCCCTAGTCCGTCGTACACGCCTTCGAAATACAAGCACGGGCCGAAATCTCAAAAGCACACGGGAATGCAAAAGGAGCTCAAGCCGGCAGATGCATCCCTGAGAGGTCGACATAAGTGATGATCCCCACGCACGATACGGGGAAGATGGAGCAGCATCTTTTTGGACCGTGCCATCGGCGGGTATAGTACGGTGTCGCCGTCTCCTGCTTGTTTATGCGCCGAAAAGCATTTACGATAGTCATAGACGCTAGCTGAGGCATCGGCAAGCGAGGTCTCTGGGGGTTCGGGCGTCATGACTCCCGCTCAAATCTCAGCTTGCAGCCCCCGTTCGTTGGCCGCAGGTGCCGTAGCGTCGCCGGGCGAATTGATCTTTGGATGCCTTATCCCCATATCCCAATCTGGCAGAGGATGATGGCCCCAGAGCCAAAACGATGGCAGTCTGCGATCCCGAGGTTCGCGGTGACGGATTGTTGCCTCTGACAGCGAGCTCGCCTCGCTGGAATCGGCTTCGACCAGCGCATACTACGTGCGTCTTTGACATCCTTCAGCCTCTTCAAACGAACGAGAAGTATCCCGGAAGCGGAATTGGTATAGCTATCAGCAATCGAATCGTTGAGCGTCGCATCTTGATGGGGTCGCTGGCCGGTGAGGGATCGGCCTTTTGCTTCGAGATACCGAAGCACAATGCGTGAAACGTGGTGCGAAATGGGTGAGAATTGATGTGAATGATGCGATTTCGGCTCTAACGATATGGGGGCGAGATGAGATCACGATTTAGGATGCAAACGCTTGCGGCACGCATAACCATCCTGGTGCTGGCATCGTTGACGATCATCACCTTTGCTTTGGGGCTAACGGTGTTCCAGATCACGAGTGATTGGCTGCAGAATGAGACCGTGGCGAATCTGGAGGCAATAGCTTCCGCCCGTCAGGCGACGATCGAATCAGAACTCAGGCACTATCAAAGCGATACCAAGAGCTTTGTTCATCCCAACCTCGAGACGCATATTGATGAAATGCTGAGCTCTGAGAGTGAGATGCAAGAAATCCTCCACGAGGAGGTGGTCGCTAGCTTACGCCGCGAGCAAATCGGCAACCCACTGATTGAATGGGCGCAGGTCGTAGACCTATCGGGCATGGTCATTCTCTCTACCTTATCAGATCGGGAGGGTATTCAGATCGGCAATTCACCGACCTTCCTCGAAGGCATGACGCGATTATTCATCTCCGACCCCTTTCCTGAGGCGGGCAAGATCTATCTGGAATTGGCCCATCCATTGCGCGATGGGGAGAACGATACCATTGCGGTGTTGATTCTGCGCTTCAGCGCCCGGAATTTGCTGGCCGTCACGGGTGACTACACAGGTCTTGGGGTCAGCGGCGAGATCGTATTGGGCGCCCGGAGGGGAGACAAGATACACTTCCTTGTGCCTCTCCGGTTCGATCCGAACTTGAGTGAGATCGAACCCGTCACAACCGCCGGTGAACGCGCCAGGCCCATGATTCATGCCACCGCTGGCCAATCCGGAGTGACGCGAGCCCTCGATTATCGTGACGTTCGGGTGATAGCCGCATATCGCCCCATCGAGCTCGCTGAGTGGGGCCTGGTAGTGAAGCAGGATGAGCAGGAGACCTTCGCCGGCGTCGCCCAGCTTCGCACAAGCTTGCTCACCAGTTCGGGCATGCTGCTTTTGCTCAGTGTTCTAATCACCCTTCCCCTGGTGAGCGCTTCTACCCGACAGTTGCGCGAGCTGGAGCAGGCTACCAAGCGGGTCGCTTCAGGCGATTTATCCACCAGCGTTCCGATCAGCAAATTGGATGAAGTCGGGCAAGTCGGGGAGGCTTTCAACAGGATGGTCAACCGCTTGCGGGAAGCGTACGAAGAACTGGCAGAGAAGAATCAGGAGCTGGCCTCCTTTGCCTACGTTGTCTCACACGATCTCAAAGCTCCTCTGCGGGGCATCGACAGCCTTGCTAAATGGCTTGAAGAGGACTTGGCAGATACGCTCGCCGACAAGACACTGTCGAATATGAGGCTGATCCGCACGCGAGTGGAGCGTATGCACGCGCTAATTGATGGGCTTCTTGAATATTCGCGGGTTGGCCGCTTTTTCAGTTCGGATGTAATGGTAGATATCAATAATCTGTTGCTGAGGGTGATCGACATCCTCGATCCCCCGGGTAATATCCAGATTGAAGTAGACTCAGATATGCCAAGCGTTGCGGCGGACGAATTGCGATTGACCCAGGTCTTTCAAAACCTTATTGAGAACGCGGTCAAGTATCATCCTGGACCCACCGGCAGGGTGAAGATCTCCTGGGTCGACTCGGATCCGTACTGGGAATTTTCGGTTAAAGATGATGGGGATGGCATCGAACCGCGTCAACACGAGCGCATCTTCCAAATCTTCCAATCACTTCAAGCCAACGCCGATGCTGCCAGCACCGGGATCGGTTTGGCGCTGGTAAGGAAAATCGTTGAAGATCGAGGGGGAAAGGTCTGGGTGGTATCAAAGGGTGTCCCTGGCGAAGGGTCGACCTTTAGATTCACCTGGCCGAAGACAGCGGAATTTGGAGAGAGGCAGATATGAGGCACAAATGCTCCATTCTATTGGTGGAGGATGATGAAGTGGATGTGATGGGCGTTAAGCGGTCGTTTGCGCACAACAAAGTGGCCAATCCCTTGCTTGTGGTCGGTGACGGTGAGCAGGCGCTGGCCTTTTTGCGACATGAAAACGAGTATTCTGACCCAGAAAAGTATCCCACGCCGTGCATCATTCTCTTGGATCTCAAGCTGCCTCGCATGGGTGGTATCGAATTCCTGCAAGTCATCAAGAACGACCCCGACTTTCTTGAGATCCCGGTGGTTGTGTTCAGCGCATCCGACGAGGAAGCGGACGTGAGGGAAAGTTTCAGGAACGGCGTCGCGGGGTACATCGTGAAACCGGTTACCTTCGAAAAGTTTGCTGAAGCCATCGCCACATTCGATCTCTATTGGACGTTGAGCGAATTGCCCTAGCGAGGCACGATGGTGAGTGGAGAACGAATCAGAATCCTACTGGTAGAAGATGATGAGGTAGACCGAATGGGGTTAGAGCGGCTGGTCCTTGCGGAAGACCTTCCCTACGACCTCGTCAACGCCAGCACGGCATCAGAGGGAATTGCGCAATTTCAGCAGAACCAACTCGATCTGGCCCTGATCGATTATCGGCTCCCGGATGGCACAGGGCTTGATGTCCAGAAACATGCCGCTGATGTCCCCTGCATCTTCATCACCGGAACAGAGGACATCCGAGTAGCTATTCAGGCCATGAAAGCTGGTGCCTATGACTTTCTGGTCAAAGATAACCAGTGGGAATGGGTCACATTGCTGCCGACGCTGATCCAGACGACTCTGCAAAGGAAGCAGGAGAGGGACCGGATCGAACGCCAACAGAGGATTATTGACAGTCTGGGAGAGATGGTGGTTCGTTTGGATGAGAAAGGTGAAATTCGCTGTGTAAACGCGGCAGTCGAGCAGACACTCGGCTATGCACCAGAAGACATGATCGGGTCATCTTTTAGGGATCTGGCCGGCATTGAAATGGCTCAGCGAGATGACTTGGGTGTCTTGGCAGTGGATGAGCGCCGCGGTGACCTGACCCCGACGAGTTATGACCTGGAGATGACGCGCCGGGATGGCAGCAAGATATGGACTGAATGGAGGCATAGTTCCGGGAAGGGTGGGGAGGTTATCTGCGTCGGGTGGGACATATCGATGCGCAAACTGGCAGAGCAGGAATTGCAGATCGCACATGATGGCTTGGAAGTGCGGGTTGGAGAACGAACTGCTGATCTGGAAGCGGCAAACGCAGCGTTGAAGGCGGAGATTGAGGAGAGAAGGCTCGCGCAGGAAGAGATTGCGCGCCGGGCGGCGCAGCAAGAAGCGATGAACGCCATCATCGCAGCCGCGGCCGGCGCACGGGATCTGCGAGATCTCCTAGAGACCGCTCTAGAGCGCACGCTGCAAGCTTGTGAGTTAAATCAGGGCGGGATTTGGCTCAAAGGAGAAGGCTATTGGACCGTCCAAGGTCTTTCGAAAGACGTGCCAAGCGCAATACGGCAGGCCCTGAAAGGAACGCAACAGAAGATCGCAGGGCCCATCGTCGTCGAGGATTGGGAGAGCGAGGAAATGCTGGGCGTCCTACATCCGCTCGTGTCCCGCTTTGGCATCCGCGCATCTATTACGGTGCCCATCATTGGCGAGGCGGAAGCGATTGGTGGGCTCAGTTTGACGTATCCCAGACCACGAAGCTGGCCCCCGGAGGAAATCGCCTTCCTGGAGGCGGTGGGCCGTCAGCTGGGAGCGGCCGCCGAGCGATTGCATCTGTTGGATCAGCTGCGCGGCCTGGCCAATTATCTGCAAGCTGCCCGAGAAGAGGAGCGGACCCATATTGCCCGTGAGATCCACGACGAATTCGGCCAGGTGTTGATGGCGATGAAGATGGACCTGGCTCAGATATCCAAGCGATTGCCTCCGGACGATCCATTGCTAGCGGAGAAGATGGAAGATCTGTCACGGCTGCTCGCTAGCACGGTTCAGATGGTGCGCCGCATTGCCACCCAACTTCGACCTGCTTTGTTGGACAACGTAGGCCTGGCGGCGGCGATGGAATGGCAGGCACACGAGTTCTCAGAGCGGACCGACATCGCGAGTGAGCTGCACCTGACGGAGCAGGAGCTCGCGTTGGGCCGCGACCAAGCCACCGCCATCTTCCGTATCTTCCAAGAAACCCTCACCAACATCGCCAGGCACGCTCAGGCCACTCGAGTTCAAGTCGACCTGGAGGGCGCGCCGGACGAAGTGGTGCTATCCGTGCATGATGATGGAGTAGGAATTACTGAAAGTCAGCTTAACGATCCAGGTTCCCTGGGCTTGATGGGGATGCGTGAACGTGCGCGCGCCATGGCGGGTGAGGTGGCCTTCGAGGGCCTGCCGGAGCAGGGGACGACCGTCATCTTACGCATTCCACGATCTCACGCTAACGTGAAGGGAGCATGATTAGGGTGCTCGTAGTCGATGACCATGCCGTTGTCCGCCGAGGGGTGAGGCATATTCTGGCGGAAGCTGACGATATGTTGGTGGCCGGGGAGGCCACCAGCGGGGGCGAGGCGCTGAAGGCGGTGCAGGAGCAGGAGTACGATGTGGTCCTGCTCGATATCGCATTGCCGGATATCAATGGCTTGGAGGTGCTGAGGCAATTTCGGGATCGCGACCCGGGGCTGCGGGTCATCATGCTCAGCATGTATCCTAAGGAACAGTATGCCGAAATAGCCTTGAAGGATGGTGCTGCCGGCTACGTGAACAAGGAGAGCGTGCCCGATGAGCTGATCGCGGCCATTCGCGAGGTGTGGAGTGGCGGTACATTTGTCACCTAAGCATCGTTGTCTAAGTGGCCGTTATCTCATCAAACGAAAAGTGGGGCTGTCCGCAAGGGACAGCCCCACAGCCAGCTTGCACACTCAAACGCGATCAACTCCCCCTAGGCGGGTGGAATAGTTACGGAGATCGCCTCTGTACGTAGTAGTGCGCCTGCGTTTGTCGGACCGGCGTACGCAATATTATCGCTCTCAGTCTAGGCAATAAGATGTGACCGGAGTTTACGGTCCGACCACAATCTGTCCTTCCAAGAGGCCCTCTTCAATCTCGATGCGATCGTCGCCCTGAATGCCCAGTGTGACAT
>JBHIBY010000098.1:0-8043 GCA_046759305.1 Anaerolineales bacterium | reverse complement strand
CATCACGATGTCCACAGCGGCCTGCCTATGCTCTTCACCGTAGTTCGAGCGGATGTGACGCAGAAACCTCATCACCTCATAAGTGTCGAGCCGATATCAGTACTCGTCGAAGAGATTGAGAATGTATTGAGCCGACTCTTCTGGAGAGTCGGAGGCCCGCTGTAGGCCGAAATCGCTGTCCTTAGACATGAGGGCTGCTACCTCAAATGTCACGTAGGCGGCTGGCAGTCGTCTCTGAGCATGAGACGCAGAAACCACTCCCAAAATCGCCTGACCGGGTTCGGCTTTTTCTCTTGTGTTTCACCATCGGTGGCCAGGAGCTTGTCAAGGTGTGCGAGAACGTCACCGGATTCGTCTGCAATGCCCACAACATCATCCCCAATCGCAGCACTCTCGTTGTGGATGTGCCGGATCTCCTGCTCCAGGTCAGGAGTGTCTGGCTCAAGATTCTGGGCCCGCGCGCTGAACTCCTGAACGCGCTTGGCATTGTCCACTAGATGCCCATTGACCTTCTTGCGGTGTTCCTCCGGCATGAGGTCACGCAGAGTGCGAAACTCTGGGTCGTACAGGATAATCGCCAATTCGAGTCTGGCCTTTTGGGTCGCTCCTATTGTTAGTGGCCCGCAACTGAATAAGTCAAGGCCGAGCTCCATGCCCACTTCGGCCAGCGAGGCAAGCTGAGAGTAAGCGTCGGAGGCCTCAATCAAGGTTCTCGTGATCTGGCTCGCTTTCTCCATTCGAGCCCGGTACACGCCTAGATTCTGGTCTCTTCTCTGGTAGTCATGTGCCTCCCGCTGGATAGCCTTCTGTGTCCTCTAGACGACGACCCAACCTATGACCGTGATGGTGAGCGTGAGAAGCTCTACGAAGTTCATTTCTGCCCCCCTCTTATTACATCTCCATGGGGTAAATCTGGCACAGGGTGGGGACCTTCGGGTTCTCATCGGAAGGCCTCTCATATGATTGGAAAGAGCAAAGAGCCCCAAAACCTGCGAGTCTCTCTTAATTGCCGGGCGTGCGGTATGCTCGGCATGACCTGCGGTAGGTCAACGATTCGGCTAGAGCAGAAGTCACTATGGTAATTCTATGCCCGCTTGCACTCTCCGTTCCTAGTCTTTGCTTGGCGCTCGTTGCAGAGCTCTCCATGCGTGGGCTTGGTACTTCTCTTCTGATCTGAAGGTATGCCGCAGATACCCAACTGTCAGCCACTCTGTTCCATAAGAGGATCGATCCTGACCCACTATCCGACATAACTGCGGGCGTCTATGGTGATGCACTCGCCGTTGGCCAAGGCACCTACTGGCGAATACTCGATTCCCGGCCCCGATCGCACATTCAGAGCCTTATTTGTGATGCAGGCTGCAAATCTGGGCGGTGTGGGAGGTCTAGTTATCGGCGCGGAAGTTGTATTTGTTGGTGTCGCGGTAAGGGACTCGGGTGTTGCCGTGTTCGACAGAGGGGCTGTCTGAGGTTTTTATCCGCAGCCTGATACTGCCAATGCTTCTGCGAGGACACTGAACCTGGCTGCGTGCGCCGGAGTCAGGTATGTGGATGCCCGAGAGGGATCCATAAGTACTCTTGCTCTTGACCTAGTTGGATCAGCGGTTTCATTCTCAACTTACGATTAGCAATCAGACCATAATCCCTGGCCAGCGGCCTCAGCGGCTAGCTCAAGCGCCAATAGCTTGTCATAGTGCTTTGTGTCGGGAGGGTAGTAGTAGGAGTAAGCAAATCCTTCTTCAACCAAGACCGCGTTAACAAGAGTGTTGTCTACGTAGACATACCTGAGCAATCGCCCATAGGCATCTCGGTCTGTCGTGTCAAACTCGAGCCTAACCAGCTCCCCCTCGACAAGCTCTCGGTTCCTTTCGGTGGCTTCCGCGCCATAGCATTCTAGCCCTCGTCTTGGGTGATTGGTCTCAGGTGCATCGATTCCGAGGTATCGAACACTTTCGCCAGATTCCAGCAGAACGGTGTCGCCATCGATCACGAGCGATACGAGAAATAGATCAGTGTCCTTATTTGCCAGGTACCTACTTGCGAAATAGAAGAAAAGAGCCGCTAGAAGGGCGGCTCCGATCAGGACAAATCCCAGTAAGGCGGCTCTTTGGCGAGCGCTCAGGATCAACAGGTCTCGACCTGGGAGCGGCTCGTTGCGACGATCTGGGGCTTTCCCTCGAACCGAGTTATCTGTCCGGTGACCAGCAAACACCTCCCGTCATAGTCGCTCCAATTCTGACCCCAGACTAGTAATGTAAACGAGTGGGTGGGAAACGGGGCATCATTACAGAAGGTTGGTTCCCCATTTATATCTGGGCGATAGCTGCAATATGCCTTGCCTATCCGACACGTTACGAATGTTCCTGCTCCAGCCAACGCACAGTCTTCATGAGTTTGGCCGACTTGAGAAGGGGGCGGAGGTGGTTGAACCTGCTCGCTAGGTTGATCCTGAGTAACAATGACTGTGACAACTCTCGTAGGCTGAGAGCATGCAGTCATAGCTATCAAGAAGATTATGAGGAAGAAGCCCAGCCGAAGTTTGCTCATACTCCACCACTACTTCTTGCGAAAGGGTCTTGATGCAATAATACAATTAATGCTCCACCGACCTCAACAGAGCCTTATCTGCATATTTGTCGAAACATCAGCCAATGACTGTTCGCCTTCCTGCATATAATCCAGTCAGGCATTCCATGTCCATTGGAGAGGAAAAGCTCAAGCAGGCTCGCGAGCACATGGTGGAAGCGCAGCTGCGCGGTCGGGACATCACCGACCCACGCGTGCTGACGGCCATGGGCACCGTTCCGCGCCATCGCTTCGTCCCGGATGACCTACGGCGGCAGGCTTATGCCGACGGTCCGGTGCGCCTGGAGAAGGGCCAGACCATCTCGCAGCCCTACATCGTGGCCTTGATGGCGCAGCTCCTCGAGCTCGAAGGAGAGGAGACGGTGTTGGAGATCGGTACGGGATCGGGTTACCAAGCCGCCGTGCTGTCGATGCTGGCAGCCAAGGTTTATTCCCTTGAGCGCATCCCGGAACTGGCTCGCCTGGCGGCGGATAAGCTGCGGACGCTGGGCTACGACAAAGTGGAAGTCTTGGAGCGCGACGGTTCGAATGGCTTGCCGGAACACGCACCGTATCTGGCCATCGTGGTCACGGCCGCCGCGCCCAAGCCACCGGAACCGCTAAAAGAGCAGCTCGCCCCCGAGGGGCGCTTAGTTGTGCCTGTCGGCAGTCAGGAGGGACAGATTCTAGAGCGCTGGCGCAAGGGGGAAAGGGGAGCGCTCAGCCAGGAGCGTATCGCACCGGTCGCCTTTGTACCCCTCATGGGTGAGCATGGCTGGAAAACCGATCATCGCCCATTCTGGGCGCGGTAGCTCCCCAACCAGCAGCTTTAGAGACTCACTCGTTCAGCAGCGCTTGAAGGGCGGCTTCGTCGAAGGGATTTCGTCCCGCTTGCAGGGTAGCAATCCACTCCAGGCGAGAGGGGGAGAACCGGTCGTAGGCCGCTTCGTCCTCCACCTCCAACCGATCCAAGAAAAACCGGAACTCTTCCACTGCCTCATCGAATCGGCCGAGCAACGCCAACGCCAATCCGCGGCTATCGTTACTGTATCCGGAAGGATCCAGCCCCACCGCGTGGTCACAGTGAGACATCGCCTGCTGGGCCATGCCGCCGATTGAATAGAACCAACATAGTGAGTTCTGAATACTCGCGGATTCGGGGGCCTGTTCCTCAGCCTGTTCAAATACTGTTAGGGCTTCTTCCAGATGATCGGGCCCTATTCGAACCAGAGTCAGAGCGAGATTGGTCAAGTACACGGGACCCGATGGCGCGAGATCAACCGCGGATCGCAGGTCGGTCTCCGCTCGCTTGACGTCGCCCACTGTATCGCGTTCGAGGTAGGCTACAGCTCGATTATTGAGGGCGGAGATGTGCCCCGGTTGCAGCTGGAGGGTCTCCGAATAATAGGCTACGACCTTGTTCAAGTCGGGTGCTGCTCGCCGGCTCTCCAAGAGCCCCAGTTGAAAATACACACCGCCAAGGGCGGTTGGCTCTTCAGGTGGAATGGCCAGGGCGCGTTCCAAGGAAGTCTGAGCATCGTCCAGCCGCCCCGCGTGCAAATGGGTCTGGCCTAAGATGTAGAGAGCCAGCCAACGAACCTCATCCGGCATATTGGAGTTGATTGTCGTGAGTAACTCCCCCGAATACGATAGTAGCCAACGACGCTCCTGCGTTGTAACGAGATCATTTTCGCCAAGCGGTGTTACGAAGGCAATCACGCGTCCGCTATCGTACTCACCCCAAACGATCAGGTGAGCGCCATACCGTTCGCCCAGTTCCCGCGCCGCGGACTCCTGAACGACCGGATCTTGCACCACTTCGACCCGATTCCGCTCTAGGGCGGATGTGGCAAGTTCCTCGGCCAGACTTTCCTGCAAGCGGCCCGCGACGTTGAATCCGGTTTGCTCGCTGCCGTAGCTGACAAAAGGGCTGATCAGTATGAGCGTCTCACCAGGGGCGGCGGGTTCCAGGGTCGAACCAGTTGCTGATCCAGAGAGCAAACCATCCGCACGATCCATCCACACTGCAATGGACACTATAAGGATCAGGCTCACACCCACCAGACCGATCGCCCATCGTTGTCTAGCGTTCAACGACGACAGGATCCCGTGCTGGGTCTTTTCGGGGAGAGCACGGGGGCTCTCTGACCGCGCGCCCGAAAGAGGCTCTTCTGGGGAAAAACCCGCCGCTAGGAGCAATTCGTCACGCTCATCTGATGTAAGCCGCAGCTTACTGGCAATGTCCACGACGTCATCGCGCTGACGGGGGCGATCGGTGAGGCCCTCCCGCCATCGAAAAACGGTCTGGCGGCTGACGCCGAGCCTGCGTGCGAGCTCCGCGTCGCTAATGCCCGCGCGGTTGATGTAGTGGGAAAGCAGCTCTCCGAAGGGTTTCACGGGGCGTGTTGCAACGAATGTAACACAGCTGGTTCTTGAAGTGTACGGGCCTCCGGTCAGGATGGGATACAGACATCCGGTCCCTATCCGAAAGGATCCTGACATGACCCAGCGAACATTTACCTCTCTTCTATTAGTGCTCGCCGCTACGGCGCTGAATGCCTGCGCCTCCGCGCAGGACGCCTCAAAGGCCTACAGCCGGGCGGCGATCAACCGCGGAGCGATTGTGCCGGCGGAGAGCATCCGGGTGCATGAGTACCTGAACTACTTCGAGCAGCGGTTTCCGATCCCCACCTATGAGCCCTTGGGCCTGGACGTGCGGCTTGGCAACCCCGAGATTCCAATCAGCGGCGGGCCCGTATGGCTACAGATCGGCCTGCAAGCGCGAGCAGTTGAGAAGGTGGAGCGCACCCCGCTCAATCTGGCGCTGGTGCTCGACACCAGCGGCTCGATGGTTGCACCAGACAAGATGCCCTATCTGAAGCAGTCGCTCATGGTGTTTCTTGGTAGCCTGCGGCCCGAGGATCAGGTCGCCTTGGTGACCTACGACGATACCGCACATCTGCTATGGCCATCGCAGCTGGTTGGAGATGGAGGATGGATCAGGGGCACGGTCGAAAGCCTACGGCCGAGCGGCAGCACCAATCTGCACGCGGGTCTGATGCTCGGCATGCAAGAAGTGGAGCGCAACTTCGACATCCGGCGAAACAACCGTGTGATCTTGCTGACGGACGGTATCGCCAACAGGGGCGTGACCGACGCCGGTAGGATCGCCGGGGAGGCCCTGAGTTACAACCAGAGAGGGATCTATCTCTCCACGATCGGGCTCGGCCTGGACTTCAATGACCAGCTGCTCAGCACGCTGGCCCAGCAGGGTCGCGGGGCCTACCATTTCGTCGACTCGGCCCAGGAGATGGACAAGGTTTTTCGACAAGGGGTCGAAGGCTTGGTCGAACGTGTGGCCAATGACGTTCGCATCAGCATCCTGCCCGAAGCCGGAGTTGAACTGCAGATGGTCACAGGTTTCGAAGGGAGCCCGCCCGCCGACGGTGCACAGGTCGTCCTGCAGGACATGGGCGCCGGGAATAGCCAGGTGCTGATGGTGCAGCTTCAAGCAGGCGCGGGAGCCATCGGCAACCGGTCTCTGGCTCAGGTAACCTTGAGTTATTTCGATGTGTTTGCTCAGCAACCTCGCGAAGCTGCTCAGAGGGTCGGTGTACATAGCGCAGACGTGACACGCTACGATCCTTTGGCGGATATCGAAGTGCTCCGCAATGCCACGATCGTTGGCTCGGCGCAGACGCTGATCGCCATCGATGAACTGTTCAACAGCGGCCAGTTTCAGTCGGCCTTCTACATGGCGCAAGCCATGGAGCAGGACCTTCGCAGAGTGGCGGCCCTGGCGGGAGACGGCCAGATGGTTGAGGATGCAGATCTCTTCGCCCGCTACCAGGTGACCCTATCCGATGCCCTCGGATACGATCCCTCGACCCCAACACAGGCACCCAATGAATATCAGCCACCGCGATGGGGCCCCACGCAAGTAGCGCCTCTCCCCACGCTTGGGCTCGACGGATAACACAAGCGCCCGTCTCCGGTTCGAATCTGAGACGGGCGCATTCTCTGCTTAAGCGCCGCTAGCCCGAAATCATCTAGGGGCCACGACGGTCCCACCGTCGATTCACTTGGGCTCGACCGGAATCAAATAAGCGATGGCCTTATTGGACTTGCCGTTCATGACGAGCTCGGCTCGCAAGTCGTCCGGCAGCTCGATGACGCGCACCAAGTCCTCCCATTTGGCCTCATCAGGAAGCAGCCGAGCGAGCACGTTCTCTGAAGTGTCGAAGAATTCCTGGTTGAACTCATCGCCCTCGTTCTCGAGCGCAACCGCCAGCGGATAAATCCCCGCCTCCACCAGGTCCTGGAAAAAATGTGTGCCGTAGGAGGGCTCCGGCGCTAGATTGTCGGGAACGACTTCGATCAGTGCCTTAGCGTGGTAGATATCCCCGTAACCAACCGGGATGCCCAATCTGGGATTCTGAGTTCCCCAGCGACCCGGCCCCAACAGAATGAAGGATTCATCTGCCAATCGGGCGTTGAGGCGGCCCAACAGCCGCGCAAGCGCCGATCGCTCTGAATCGCTGATGTCTCCTCTGTATCCGTAGGGGGAAATGTAGATCATGTAGCGAACATCGGTGACTCGACCATCAGGAACTAGTCGCCGGCTCGCGAACAGCAGCCGATCCTTGGGAACGCTGGTCGGTAACTCAACGCTCTCCAACTCCAATTGGCTTTGCGGTCGACACTGCAGCAAGTAAAGCCTTTGTTCTTGCGGATTGTCGCCTAGCAGCGTTAAGAACTCGACGTCAACGGGCCGCCGATAGGCCGTTTCTAGCGTTTCCAAGATATGCATCATGTCCTTGGCGAAGTTTGTATGACGTAGCAAGCCACTGAAGGTGATCACCGTTTCGTCTGGTTGCAACGATAGCGGCGCCGTGACGAAGTCCTGCAGCACACCGCCCCGATAGCGCTGACCGATCCAGCGCAGACGAGCGGTCCTACCATCCAACACTTCGCTGACGGGAACCGTACGCATAGCATTGGATTCAAAATCAATCAAATCGACGAAGTGCTGCGAGTAGCGTTGGATTCGATCCGGGTCCCGGTCTGGCCGCAGCTCTGGATGGCTCAGCGCGACCAATCGCGGATAGTCGTTGCCGACCTGGTCGACGGCGCGAGTCCCTAAGCCCCAAACCAGCCGCATGAATCCCGCCTCGCGATCGATCATGGGACTCCAGCGGTATTGGTTCTGAGAGAAGGCCACGCCCGACGCGTCCGGCAGAAAGTACCCATTCATCTGCCGTCCACGGACTTCCTGAATCAGGACCGCCATGCGCTCGTCGTAGTCGAGCAGCCCTTTGCTCCTCCGATAAAGCAGCACATCCGGGTTGTAGACCCCAGAGTAGACGTCCGCCACGGCCTGCAGCAGAGCGCGCAGATTTTCCTTTGGGGTGCCCTGATTTCCACAGAAAATGCTTTCGTACTTCCCTGCGAAGGAGAACCCGAACGAGTCTTCCAGCA
>JBHIBY010000097.1:0-8171 GCA_046759305.1 Anaerolineales bacterium | reverse complement strand
ACTTCAACGCGGCGAACCGCGGGTCGAGCTCCGTCTCCGGATGCTCACAGTCTGTTTCATTCAAATTGCCACCGCATTCTGGGCATAGGCCTAGACAATCCAAGCGGCACAAGGCATGCATAGGCATATCCAGCAAGAAGTGCTCTCGCACGAGCAGCCGCAGATCCAGGCTGCCGGTCTCCGGAACGCTCTCGGAAGGTTCGGCGCCTGGACGTGGCGGGTAGTAAAGCAGCTCCCCTAGTTCGATGTTGAGCGCCTGACTCAATGGAGTCAAACATCGGTCACATTCCAGCTCTGTCCCCGATTCCAGCGGGCCCTCGATGTACAATCCCTCACTGGTACGCGTTAGACGCAGTACCCCTCGGAGGAATGACAAATCCAGGTCGTCTCCGACCTGGACGGATGGAATATCGAACTCGAACTCTTGGCTCGATCCTGCACCCTGATGCAACAACGAGCCGACGTTCAATCGTAGTGGTTGCTGCTTAGTTTTCGACACAGTGGGGCTGCAATCCAGCTGTCAAAAAAGCGGTCTCATAATAACATACATTGTAAGGGTTTTCGAACTAGGAACTAAGTACCAAACATAAAAGCAATTTCTGACGACAGTTTGCGGCATATATGGCGGTAATAAGAATACTAAGCCCATATGTTGGGGTTAAGTACTATTCGAATAGTCAAAATCAAGTGAGTTTGCCTGAATCCACTTGTTGAGTGGACCGATCAAGTCAGGCTATACGCACGCTTAAAATGGGATTAGCTGTAAGTGGGCCGACATCCGTCGGCTTCGCATAGGGATCTAATTTGGATGCTGAAGCTGCTTCTTGGCACCGACAATTTGGGGAAACAAGACGAACTCCGGGCACTACTCGACAGCCCAGATTGGGAGCTAGTCGTACCCCAGGATCTGCAGCTTGAGCTCGATATCGAGGAAACTGGCGCCACCTACGCCGAAAATGCGCGGTTGAAGGCAGTGGCATATGCAACTCAATCAGGTCTGTGGTCGCTCTCTGACGACAGCGGCCTGGAAGTCGAGGTGTTGAACGGCGCTCCCGGCTTGCGATCGGCACGACTCGCGGGTGTGGGCCGGTCGGACGCGGATCGCAGGCGAGTCTTGCTTGGGATGCTGGCGGACTACCCTCGTCCATGGGTGGCTCGGTTTCGTTCGACTGTGGTGCTTGCGAATCCGTCTGGCGAGGTCGATCTCGCCGAAGGTAAATGCGCGGGCGAAATCATTCCCGAGGAGCGCGGCACAGGGGGCTTCGGCTATGATGCAATCTTTCTTGTGCGAGGAACGGGGAAGACCATGGCAGAGTTGGAGATGGAAGAGAAGAATCAACTAAGTCATAGGGCTAGAGCAGTGCAGGCCATCCGCTTGGCTCTGGAGCTCCACCTCGGAATCGTCAGTGCAAGCTAATGGATGAACTATGAGTGCTTCGCGGGTCGTACGGAGTTCGACCGTCCTGCTGCTAGGATTGCTGGCCGCATGCTCGAGAGAGGGATTGTCACTGGAAGACATTCCAGGAGGGTTCAGCGGACCCACTATTCTTTCGACAACTAGCGACTCGGCTACCATCAGCTTTGACAGCGGCGTTCCTACGGTGTGCAACGCGGCCTACGGGATCACGACCAGCTACGGCCAGGTGGCGACGATTCCCATGCTGGACGGCGCCACGTTGGACCATGCTCTGACGTTCATCGACCTCGAACCCGACACCACATATCACTATCGAATAACGGTCACGGACATCAACGGTAATGCCTATCAGTCAGGCGACTTCACTTTCAAGACAGATCCGGAGGCGGAGTCTGATCTTGGCACAAATTGGCTGTCAGGCGCGCGCGTGGTCGACGTAAGCAGCAATTTCGGAGGAGCGGCTAACAACGAAACCTGGGGGGCCGAGAGTGCCATCGATGGAAGAAGCGGCAGCGCATGGTCGTCAAACGGCGATGGTGATGAGGCCTATATCGAGTTTGAATTCGACCAACCGATCCGTATTCACAAGCTTCTCGTTCACACCCGAAGCATGCCGGATGATACGGCTCAGATCTTCACTTTCGTCGTGACGGGAGATTCGGGCGAGACCTTCGGACCCTTCGATCTTCCAGACGCTGTTCAGCCCTATTCGTTTGACCTGGACCTAGTGGCGCGGACGCTGCGTTTTGAGGTAGATACCAGCAGCGGGGGAAACACTGGTTTCATCGAGCTAGAAGCCTACGGCGAGCCTGCAAGTTCTAATTAAGCGCTGTTGGCTTAACCTTATCAGCAGCCCCTGGCGAACCTGCAATTCCCAATTGAGCACTGCCGGCTTAACCTAAGCGGCGGCCCTTCCTGTTGGGCCGCCGTTGCATTGATCGGTTGGTCTACGACTTACGCCGTTATTCCTGTGCCTCAAGCCAGCGCTCGGCCATGATTGCTGCTGCACAGCCCTGGCCAACCGAGGTCGCGATCTGGCGGTAGACCGAATCCTGAATCTCCCCTGCCGCGAACACTCCCGGAACACTTGTCATCATTTTCTTATCCACGGTCAGATAGCCCACCTCGTCCATCTCGACCTGACCCTTAAATAGGCTCGAATTGGGATAGTGACCGATGAAGATGAAAACGCCATCGGTTGGGCGATCCTCAATGTCTCCGGTCTTTACATTGCGTGTACGAATGGACTGGACCTGGCCATTCCCCACGATCTCCTCAACCACGGTGTCCCAGATAAAGCCCAATTTTTCGTTTGAGAAGGCGCGCCTTTTAAGCGCTTCCCCTGCCCTGAGCTCGTCCCGCCGGTGAACGACATCTACCTGGTTGGCGAAGCGGGTCAAGAAGATGCTCTCCTCCATGGCGCTGTCGCCGCCTCCGACAACCACTACGTTCTTTTCTCGGAAGAAAAACCCGTCGCAAGTGGCACAAAATGACACCCCTCGCCCGATAAACTCTTCTTCACCGGGAACCCCAAGCCGTTTAGGCGAGGCCCCTGCGGTCACGATTACCGCTTCTGCTTCATAGGTCTCGCTGTGGGTTTCTAGAGTGAAAGGGGACCCACTGCTGAAATCCACTTTCGTGACTTCGTCGATCACTGTCCTGGCGCCGAACACTTCTGCCTGCTTGCGCATCAGCTCTACTAGCTCGGGTCCCGTGGTTCCCTCCGGAAAACCGGGATAATTTTCGACCTCGTTTGTGATCGAGATTTGCCCGCCGAGCTGAGTTCCCGACACAATAAGCGGCTCGAGCCTGGCACGCGCAGTATAGAGCGCGGCGGTCAGGCCGGCTGGTCCGGATCCGATGACGACTACCTTTTCCTTCTTCACGAACTTACTCGCATGTTGCTTGTCATTTGCATAAAGGAGTTTTCCTCAGGCATGGATTTGGGAGTCTTTCTTACCTCCCTTCATTAATCCTCATCATCCACGAGTTCGGGTATGGTCTCATGCAGCCACCAGATTGGTGCGCGCGTCACAACGTTGCCATCAGCATCCAGCAGTGGACGACGGATGGGGTCGCCATCGTCTCCGGGGTGGCATGCCACCTTTTCACCCCCGCAATACCTGCACTTCCCCGCTTCTCCGGATGATGTAGTACATCGCTTGCAAACGTAGATTACGATTTCTTCACTCACCGCCATAATCCTCCTGGCTCCCTCGCCCTTTGATTGTAAGCGAGGCGGGTGGGTCAAACAACGTCTATATGCGTTTCTCACGAACAAGAAGTCCCAAAGCCAAACCGATCAACGCTCCGAGGGCAGCCCAGTACACGGTGCGAGAAAGCGCCTGGATGAACTGTTCGGGTCCGAAATCCACTTCGGGATGAGTATGAAGTCCCAGCTTTACAAGCATGAGCAGCGCGGTTAGCGGCCCGACGGCTGCCCCTGCCACCGCCCCTACGGCGGTAGCGTGCCGAATCCACATCCGACGCGGTAGTTCTTCACTCCCCACCCACCGGTTCAGCACCGTGAGGCCTGCGGCAAAGGCCATCACTGCGGAAACGATCGAAAGCGCAGCCAGCCCCCGATCTTCGTAGGCGATCCAGAAGAACCAGAGCACGCCGGCCAACCCCCAGGCGATACGCCTAACCAAGGTCAGTTCAGGCGGTTGAATCAGCGAGCTAATTCCTTCGCAATACCGGGGCTAGTGCTGATGGTTGAATCACAGAGCCATTTCCTACTCTTTGCCAAGGTTAACTCAGGTGTTGGATCGGTGAACTATTTCCTTCGCAGCATGCCCAGGAGCACCATCTGAGACAGTGCGGTCAGCCAGAAATTCCGGGTCGTTGCGAAAATCAAGCTCGAGCCGGCTAAGCGCGCCATTGTCTCCCACGTGCCGGCCGGCCAACGCGCGTCTACTTCAGCGGCTCGCCATGTGTGGAGAGTCTTCTTCAAAGGACCCTTCCACGGTTGAAAGCAGATTGCCCATTCCGCAAGCGCCATGGCAAGGCCAATCAATAAGCCTAGCTCAGGGTGGGGGATCCAGAGCATGCCGGAAGCCCTGTAGAGCGCCCAGCGCGGTTCGTCTAGAACGCTGAGTGTCGGAGTTGGCCAGTCGCCCTGCGGCCGCCGGACGAGCCCAATGAGGGCTCCGCAGAAGATGGCTCCGCCAAACCAGGCTAGAGGTGAGTGTCCCGTGAGGCCAAAGAAGCGGGCTGGAACCGCGCCGGATATCAAGGCCAGATATGCCGGAGCGATGCCCCACAGCCAGGGTCCTAATCTTCTGACGAGATCCTGAGCTGATTCTGAAAGACCTAGGAGAGAGACTGCCCGAGGCCAGGCGGGTCTTACCAGCGCAGGCGAGAGGAGCCCCAGACCCACCCAGAACGCGGCTTCTACTTGTGCCAATGGTTATGATTCCGAAGATCCCGCATCCAAGGACTCAGGAGACCGGGATTTCAAGGACGATGCGTGTCCCCTCACCCTCAGCAGAATTGATGCGCAGCACGCCGTGAACCAACTCCGAGCGTTCACGCATATTGACCATCCCCAGGCTACCGCGCTGCTCGTAGTTGGCGTCCACCGCACCTACGTTGAACCCGACGCCGTCATCTCTCACCTCAAGCAAAATGCTATCGGCTTCGGTGCGCTGCAATTCCACCCAGATATTGGCTGCCTCGGCATGCTTGTTAGCGTTGTTGATCGCTTCTTCGGCGATAAAAAATACAACTGCTTGCTTGGACAAGTCCAGGCCTTCCGCAACTGTGGTCTCCGCTTCTACATGTACCGCCTGAGCATGGGTTTCGTGCATCTTACTGGCTAATTGGAAGAGCGCTGGAACAAGCCCTTTGGACTCCAGAACCAGTGGTCTCAAGGTAAAGAGCATGTGCCGGATTTCTTTGGTGGTCTGGCGGGCGATATCCTCCAGCGTATTGATCTCTTCCTGCGCCGCCTCCGCGTCTCGTTCGACAAGCCGCCCGGCGAAATTCAACCGCATGGCGATCGCTGCGATCGTCTGAGTTGGACCGTCATGGAGATTGCGAGCCAGCTTGCGGCGCGCCTCCTCCTCCGTTTCTGTGATGCGGTCCCGCTCGATCTCCAGAGCACGCACGATGCGCGCATTGTGTAAGGCGATACTGGCTTGAGTCCTAATCGCGTCAAGCCGCTGTAAGCGACTCTTGCTAAAAAATCCTTGCCTGGAGTGTGCAAGCACCAATACTCCCTCAATCTGCCCGTTCATCATCAGGGGCGCACACACCGCATCTCGGCTACCTTCTGCTAAGCCCAATCGCTCGAGAACCGCGTCATGTGAAGCTGCACCAGAGTGTTCGATCCGGCCGGTGTGGACGGCCTCTCCGATCAGTCCGTTCGGGGTTGCCATAACGATCTCTTCATTTGTTGCATTCCGGCCTGCAGCCAGGCTGAATCCGCCGCCGACTGGAATGAGCAGGGCGGCCCGCACTTCTTCCGCCTTACCCGAATCCAATCCGCGCAAAGTCAGTTCGATAACTTGCTCAGGAAAATCTTCTGCGGCGACGGCGGTGTTCATCTCCTCTGCCAGATCCAGCAGCGACCGGTCGCTTCCTGCCCCTCCCACCGGATTTCCCTGAGTGGTACCGATACGCCTCTGAAGCCAGCGACCGATCCAGCTTATGACAGGTGTCAGTACTAATACCGTGAGTAGCGCGCGGCCAGTTCCCGCAAACTCTTCGACTCCGATGGCCCCAAAGAGAAATCCGAGAGCTATGAGCACAGCTGCACCCAGGCTGGGGAACGCGAGCGCTGCAATCCAACCGAAGGCCATCCCGCCCAGTAGCCCCCCGATCAACAGGGACCACCATAGCGGGCTCGCAACCGGCCCAGTAAGAGCAATTGAACCCAGTACGAAGATGAAATCCAGGGCTATGGCAGACTCGCGCTGCCACCTGAATCGGATGCCAAACCAGGGCACGACCGAATCCACGACGATGAGAAGCACCCATATGCCAACGACTACTGCCAGCTCGGTGGTCAGCTTACCAGTCAAACCGGCCGATATCGACACCGCGGCCGCCCAGACGAGTCGGACTAGGAGCATTGCCAGATCAAGGGGAGGGAGTGAACCTGCCATAGAGCTGAATGGTTAGACTTGTAGCGAAGACGGTTTGTCGATCAGTTTGGGATTCTACCGGAGAACCTGTTCGCGGGCTCTGCAATGAGAGGGAAACTCAATACACCTGGATCCTTTAGGGCCCCTAGTTGCCTGCCATCTCTGCATCAGTCGATAACTTGGTTGCCAGGAGCCGCTCAAGTGGGTTATCCCACCTGTTGTGCTAGCGCTAGGCACAACCATCTTGACAACCTTCAATTCACTCTATTAACATGATAAAAAATCAACGCCAAAGGATTTACAATCCGCGCCGTACAGGCGCAAAACCACGTTTGCCGATATCGCTTAGAATTGTCTTCACCTGCGAGAAAGGAGGGGTGATCCGTAGCCAGGTTATGGAATCTCGCGATAGAAACCTTCAGAGAGTAAGTCAAACTTTGAATGAATTGAAAATGGAGGAGAAATGAAGAAGCCGTTTATGTTTATAGCGCTGCTGCTTGTGTTGGCGCTTGCGCTCGGAGCCTGTGGCACTGCCACACCTGAGCCCGAAGAGGAAGCGCCGGCAGAACCCGCAGAGCCTGCAGAACCAGCAGAGCCCGCTGAGCCGGAAGAGCCAATAGCGGAGGAAGTCACATTTATCACCCAGGTCTCTGAGGAAGAGGAGACCGCGATTCAAAAGATCGCCGCCCTCTTCACTGAGCAAACCGGGATCACAGTCAATGTACAGTCCATGTCCCACCCCGACATGCAGGCCCTATTGCAGTCGCAGATCGAGGCCAATAACATCACGGTCGACGTGATGGCCCAGGACAACCTGCGCATGGAGCCGTTCGTCCGACTGGGATTGATCGAGGATCTGTCTGATGTTCGTAGTGAAATGGATCCGGAAGTGTTCGAAGGGTTGATTGAGGGTGGAGTGTTTGACGGCAGCCTGTTCTTTGTGCCGTATCGCACCAACGTCCAGCTGACGTACATCCGCGACGATGCGGTGGCCATGTCCGGCTTGAGCGCGCCCCCCACCAACTGGGATGAGTGGCGCACCGCCTGCGAGAGCTTTGCTGCATCGGCGGGAGAGGGACGCTGCCTGTTCAAGGGAGCGTTCGATCCTACCGCAGTCAACCCAACACAGACGTGGGAATGGATCGTCTCGGCCGGCGGTGACCCGACCGTCCTCAACGACGCCGGCTCCGTAGCCGCCTATGAATTCCTTCAAGGGCTAGAACAGGACGGGCTGCTGCACCCTGACTCGGCGATCGCCAAGTGGGACACCTCGAACGAGAGTTTCGCCCGTGGCGATGTTTGCCTGATGCAGAACTGGCCGTTTGGCATCGGCGTCATCCGTGACCTCGGCGTGACCGATTTCTCGTTCTATCACGGTATCGAGGGGCCGGTGCGCGAGGCGCACGTCGTGGGTGGTGAGGTGCTGGCGATCACGAAGGGAACTCCGCGCTTCGACGCGGCTTGGGATTTCGTCAAGTTCCTGCAGTCGAAGGAAGCACAGGAGATCCTGGCCGCTGACAACGGTTGGCCTAACGTGCGCGGCGATGCACTCGGTCAGCTTCCGCCCGAGCGGCTTGAGGAGTTCGAGGCAGCCAACGATGCGCTGCAGTTCGGGATCCTGAGGCCAAACATCCCCTACATGGAGGACCTGTTGGGATTCATGATCG
>JBHIBY010000096.1:0-8225 GCA_046759305.1 Anaerolineales bacterium | reverse complement strand
CGCACGCACGTCATCAAGATTAAAGATTATGTCCCTTCCGATGGCGGTTTGTTCGGCCCAGGCAATCACGAACTCCTTGCCGTCCGGACCTTCCCTCAATCGTGACGAGTGAGTTTCCTTCGAGAAGCGACCTGTTTCGTCGACGACTCCGGCCCGAAACACCTCCCAACCCAAGTCGATCATGGCCGACCCGCACAATCCCCGAGCCTGAATTTCCGAAGGGGGTAATCGGTCGGACCACTTCTCGTTGCCTATCACCTTAAACCGCACATCCCAGCTTAGTGGATCGATGCTCACGTTCTCTATCGCCCCCTCCGCGGCGCGCATGCCGTGGGTGATTTGCGCACCCTCGAATGCTGGCCCGGTAGGAACGGATGCCGAAATGAGCCTGTTTTGGTTGCCGAGAACCATTTCGCCATTCGTGCCGATGTCAATCAGTAGCATCATGGCCTCTTGTTTATAGGGTTCCTCGGCGATCGTGCATGCCACGTTATCCGCGCCCACAAAACCGGCCTCATTTGGCAGGATGTGGATATTCCCCGATGGACACATTTTCAGCCCAAAGTCGCGAGCTTTCATGTCTATCGAATGATGAATTGCCGGGCTGAAAGGAGAAAGGCCGACATATTGGGGATGGATATTGAGAAATAGATGATCCATGCAGGTGTTACCGACGAGTACCGCCTCGAGGATCTCATCTGGGCGGAAACCTGCGGTTTCACACGCTCGTTCGACGATAGTATTGAGTCCTCCCAGAATTGCGGCGTGCATTTTGGCCAATCCATCCTCGTGGGTCATGGCGTAGGTGATACGGGCCATAACGTCGTCCCCGTAAGGTGTCTGAGGATTCATCATTGATTCGGCAGCCAGCACTTGCCCGCTGTCAAGGTCACACAGGAATCCAGCGACTGTGGTCGTGCCTACATCCACGGCCAGGCCAAGCGAGTATTCCGCCAGACCCGGCGCAATGCGAATCACCTCACCGCCACTGCTGGATGACGAGTCGCTCCAGACAAATGCAGTGATCTTCCACTCGCCCTCTCGGACCACACTCTGCAATTGGAGCAGAGTGAGATAATCGATGCTCAGATCCACCAGACCGTGTTCGACTCTGATCGCCTCCTGAATACGCTCCCAATCGGCGAGCGGATCTTCGAGGGTGCTTGGTTTCATCTCGACGAAGTAGCGTCGGATCGCAGGTTTGATCTCTATTTTGACTTCGCGCGCAGATTTGCGAATTAGCTGCTTGACTGCGCGACTCTCTTCGGGGACAAACACAACCGCGGGGCCGTGTATCTCGGCAACACAGCTTTGACGCAAGTTGGGATCGGTTAGACCCTTGGAGTGGAAGAAGGCTCTCTCCTTGGCCAGAACTGGGTTGAGATGCTGCATGCTTGACTCGACCCCAAACCTTTCAAAGTATCCTTCCTCAATTCGAACGCGGCATTTTGAGCACATCAGCCTGCCACCGCACGGGGTCTCGATCTCAACTCCCAGCGAGCGGGCGGCCTCCAGGATCGTTGTGCCGTGCTCGACCTCACCCCGACTGCCAGAGGGCTGAAAGATTACCAGGGGTTTCGCATTTCGCTCAACCATAGACTTCAATGTGCCTACAGCTCAATGTCCTCGCCGTGATATACGGATAGCACACTCACGTAACGGCGGAGCATGGAGCGCATTACCCGACATGCCTTCGGGGTAGGAATTTGACCGACGCTCCTCACTCACCCTTTGGCATCAGTGCATAGATATTGAGCCCTGATGCGGCAGCCGCGATATCAGCGGCACTCGCGAGGTCGGCTTCCGTCGCGCCGGCGCCCTTCGCTGCATGATAGAAGTAACTTACGGCGCCTTGGTAGCCTGCCACAAGCGCAGCGACCAATCCCATCAGATTCCCCGTTTTTGGATCAAATGGCGAATCTGCAAATATCTCATTCGCCCACTCATAGAACTTGTCCCGCTCACTGAGCTCATCGGCCATCAGAGAATGTCATTTCGAGAAGCACTTTTCCTGGCAACGCGAGGCCGACTTCCACCTCGATGGCTTTCAGTATGGCAGCAGGGATAGGGCAAGCGGTGTGGCGAATATGTTTGGCAGCAGATTCGTATATGCTGCTCTCCGTCATGCGTCGGAAGACTTGATTGCCCTTGCCTTGCCATCGTAAGTTGGCCAGGTCGCTATTCATGGCGGAAAGCTGCTCGCATTCGCTGTGAACTACCACCCGGACATGATCACTGTCCAATTGGGAAACCTCGATCACCGCGGTATGCCCACAGTCGCCGGCGTTGACCTCAGCTCGAGTCATGATCATGTCGCCTCGTTGATCACTCGCTGGATGACTGGATATGCGGTGACATTCCACGCGTCGGCGAAAAACTCGACCAAGCCATGAATGGTCCCGGGGTTATCGGCTTCCATGATCCAGAACGTCTTCTTGGGAGAGGCGCCTAACCATTCATAGCGTGCCACAGTCTCGTACCTACCCGCATAGGGGCTGGACTGCTCCCATTCCACGAAGGCTCGCCGATTCTCCTTTATTTCTTCGAGTGTAACTCCCGGCTTCGCATCTCCAACCACTATGAATATCATCGGTACACTCCTGGCTAGCACCCTGTTCACCAGATTTGGAAGGGTCTACGCACTGGTCAGGATCTTCGACAGCGGCAGATCCCCCTCCAGGAATCTATCTCATCGGGGGACTAGAAGCCTCCCTTGGTTTCTTGGTCATGATCCGCGAGCTTGCCTCTGGGGTTCCCGTCTGCCGCGTTATCGGCAGTCAAGGACAGCTCAGACACGATGGTTTCGACCAACGCTGCCTGACGCTCATTTTCGACCTGCTGCTTCTGCCGGCGAGCATCCAGCAAGGCAAACAAAGCGATGGCCGGCTCGAGTGCTGTGTGTCGCACTGGGCGTCCCTCTCTGCTCACGATCAAGTTTCGGCCGCGCAGACCCGCCAACACATCGTAAATCCGTTGACGCGGCACGCCAGATCGGTCGGCAACTTCCACAGCCGAAGCGCGTTCATGTCCCATCAACGCCAAATAAGCTCGAGCCTCATACTTGCTCAGGCCCAGGCTGATCAATTGGTGAACTCGACTCTCATCCATCGCCTCTCCACCTTAGAGCAGAAACGTTGTCACTCCTCCTCCGGAAAAACACCACTACTCTGTGGTGAATATCTTGGGCCAAATGGGATCCTTTGTCAAGCTATACCCTTCGCTTTGACCGTTTGTTCGATTTGCTTGGATCAAAGCCCGGGCAGTCAAGCACCGGCAAATGAGGATACTTCTCAAAGGCCGGGTTGGTTTTGGAGAGGCGGCACAGGAGGAAGACACTCTCGCGGGCACTCTTGACGATTCGGACGTGAACGCATTTGGGACACAATCCTGCTTCCTCGATGATTCCCCTCATGGACCCTATGATGATGCCTGATGAATGGCCTATTTCGCGGCGGGGCTTTTCTATCCCTGAGCGAACTATATCCTCCCTGAATCCAACATCGCGTTCAGATTCTCGATGGATATGGTGGGCGGCAAGTCACAGCCGCTGGTGAGGATGAAACCACCGCCCTCAGCCGCTGCCGCAATACACGCCTCGCTCTCGGACTTGACTGCTTCTGGATCCTTCTGGTCTAAAACCGATACAGGGTCCACATTTCCTGCCAGGCACATATGGTCGCCGACCCGCTGCTTGGCTTCGGCCAGGTCCACCTTATAGTCGAGGCTGAAGCAGTCTGCGCCCGTCTCGGCAATGGACTCGAGCTTGTCAGTCGTGTCGCCGCAGATATGCAGCCAGGTGTACGCGTTGTGCTGCTTACCCCAGGCAATGAGCGGCTGCAAATAGGGGAGCGAGAAAGTGCGAAAGGCGTGGTTTGAGATCAGGTCTCCTGAGCCGGTAGGATCGGCGATGCTCATCAAAGGGATGATTCGCTCTTCGATAAGCGGCTTATAGAATTGCTTGACCAATTCGGTGGCGAACTTCAACATCTTGTGGACTTCGTCTTTTTTCTTATAGGTGGCCTTCATAAATCGCTCGACATCGTACATCTGTCCCGCCAAGGTAAAGGGTCCCCAGGCCGTCACCGCGACCACCACATCGTCGCCGATCTGTTCCGCCACCAATCGCGCCGCTGAACGAATACTCTGGATGACGGGATCATCCTCGATCATCTCTACTTTCAAGGCGTCAATTTCATCGGCGGTCTCTTTGATGATGGGGGTTTGCAAGTCTGGTGCACCGAGCGGGCGTTCCTGGATCTGCCCCCCAACGGCGGCAGCCAGATAGTTGTTGTATCCAGAGCCGACATACACGATCGGGCTGCGGAGTTTCTCGTTGGTCTTGACGATCATTTCGGCATAGGCGCGTGGATCTTCAATCATTTCGCCAAATTGCTTCCCCCAGTGACGAATGGTCCACACCCCGCCTCCGAAGACGGTTGCGGCCACAGAGGGCGTCTCCTGCCTTTCAAATGCAGCGAAAATCGCCTCTTTAAGTTTCATTGTGCTTCCCTTCAATCTGCCGAAGCTTTCGAAGCGCCACCGACTGGATGGAAATATCAGACGGGAGCCCAATTAATCGTTGGGCTCCCGTCGCTTGCCTCAGCGGAGCAGGCCTCTAAAAGACGCCCCGGTTGAATTTTGGAGCCGGCAGATACTCCCACTCTTCTCCTGCGCGGTGCTTGGCCGCAATATCCAACGCCTTGGCAGCATACTCGAAGGCATAGGGGATGCCGGGCCCGCCAGGCACGAATCCCCCGGCCAGCATCCCCACAGCGGCGGCCTCGAATATCTCGCCGTCGGTTGCACCGGCTTCGACCGCCGGGACGACGTGGATGATGCAGCGCGGGGAGCAATAGGCGACTCCGCACGCCATGAAGATCAGTTCCTTCGTCTTGCGCGGCAGGTTGCCGTCGGCCCATACGCTCTCGTAGAAGTCGGCAAAGCGCTCCCCGACCTCCGGCGCCAATTGGTTGGTTACCTGGAACATACGGGGGGTGAAGAGCATTTTTTCCTTCATATAGTCATTTGCTTCCTGAGCTCGATCAGCCATGTGTCTCTCCATTCTAGATTGATAGAAAATCGGTGGATTGAATTAGTTGAGCTCGACTATATCTTTCGCCTCCTTCTCCTCACTCACATTGCGATGAAAAACCACCCACGCTTTTTGGCGATTGGCGTGTAGATCAGCCAGATGATCAGCAGCGCTTCGAACACCAGGTTGACCGGATCAGACGCACCCACATACGCATAATAGGCCAGGGCTACAACGACACCGAAGTAAGGCAGTCGAGTCAACCACCTCGGTGGCGTGCCATTGGCAACTTGAATCTCGCCGGCATAATCGTCATAGCCAGGCGCCAGCTCGGCGTGTGAAACCGCTTCATCATCAGCAGTTGGATGTTCAGAGTTCACGGTCATCATGTTTTCGATCGTTTTCGAGCATGGCGTATTTGGCGGCCTCCACATCATCGAACTGACCTTGCCTATAGGCCCAGTATGCGCCAAGCATGAAGAGCAATAGGATGATGGCGAGTGTCGCCACGACTAGCCAAGTGCCAGGATAGACCATCAGCAAGCCCCACTCACCGCTGATCAACCCTCAGTGACTTTCATAAGTTGAACCCTACTTCAACGATAGCATGTAAGCGGTCAGCGCTTGCAGCTCCGCTTCAGAGAGGTAGTCGAAGGATGGCATGATGGTTCCGGGCGACACTAGTTCTGGGCTCCTGAAGTGCAGCATATGCCATGCCGGATTGTCCCCAATCCCCTCCCGACTGGCAACGTGCGCCAAATCCGGCCCCTGTCGGCTGGTCCCCCAGAAAACCGGGCTCTGGTAATAATAATCGCCCGGCATCGACTCCGATCCAATATCGCCGGGTTGGCGGATCATGCTGCTATATGATTCCGGTTCACGCACCTGTTGGGTGTGGCAGTAGTGGCAGCCCTCACGCTTATAGATCTCGCGGCCCCATAGTTCCTGTTCGGAGTAAGGTCGGGCCAGCGATGACGGACCTATTGGATCTTGCGCCGGGATGATAATTGTCACGATGATCCCAAGCAGCAAGCTGATGAGTGAGCCGCCAATGAGATAGACCAGGCTCGGTCTCATTCGCCGGCTGCCCCGCTCGAGGCCATAGCTAGCGGTAGTGTGGCCTTGGGCTGGCGAGCTGTCCGCCAGACGTTATAGGCCATGCATAGGATGCCGACCCCTGCCATAGTACCACCCAAAAAGCGAGCGGCAAAATAAAAGTTCAACGAACGCACAGTTTCCAGGAAGGAAATGCTGTTGGTCAGCCAGTTCTGGGCCTGGATCAATCCGGCGGCCCACATCACCACCATGAAGATGGACATGCCGATCGTGGTGAGCCAGTAGTGCCATTCCATGAGCTTGCGGCTGTACATAGGGCGTCGCACTAGCTGAGGCAGCATAAAGTAGATCAACGCGAATGCCCAAAAACTATAGGAGGCCACGAAAGCCAGGTGACTGTGGCCGACGACCCAATTTGTGAAATGGACCTGCATAGAGAAGGTGCGGAACGATTGAGCGACGCCCTGCACGCAGGTGAGTGCCCAGAAGAGCGCCCCGGTGACGAAGAAGCGAGTTGCCACGTCATCCGCGGCTCGGTACCATTTTCCTCTCATGGTCATGAAGAAATTGACCATAAATGCGGTGGTCGGCACAATGGCTAGAATGCTGAAGACGATCGTCAGGTATTCGAGCCAATCCGGTGCCGGGCTATTGAGTTGGTGGTGCTGCCCGGTCCACACGCTCCACAATCCCCACAACGCCAGCCGGTGACTGAAGAGCGGCTTGTTCGAGAGCTTAGGCAGCAGATAGAGGGCTACCCCTATGCCGACTGTGGTGAACCACGCATTAAATAGGTTGTGGACGTAGAAGTAATTGACGATGTTATCGGTCATCCCGGTATACGCACCTGCCGGATCCCAGATCTTGTTGCCAAGCATGTAGACCGGAACTGTGATCATTGTCCCCGCCATGAAGTTCCACAGGCTGACGTAGATCTTCGGCTCATTGCGGCGCAGGACAGTGCCCCAGATGTTGATTGCCAGCAAGACAATACAGGCCACCAAGAGCAGGTCAAGTGGCCAAATCATCTCGGCGTACTCACGCCCCTGGGTCAGCCCTAAGGGAAGGGTGATCAACGCACCTACGATCATCAGATTCCACAGCCACCAAGTGACATGGGCCAATCTCTCGCTGTACAAACGGGTTCGCGTGAGGCGCGGCAAGATATAGAGGATGGCCCCGGCGTAGGCCTGTGAGAGCCAGCCAAAGATCATCAGGTTGACATGAGCTGGGCGAAGACGACCAAAGCTCAAGTAGGGTTTGACCGCCAGAGGGGCCTTGGCTTGGAGGCTGGGAACGTAGAGCAGCGCAGCCAGGATCAGAGCGAAGGTTCCTGGCACGATCAACCAGAAAATCGCCGAGTAATAGAAACGGCGACTGGCGCTTCCCGGTTCAATTTCCAGCAGAATAAGCTCCCATTGGCTCAAGCCTCCCGCTGAGCGGAAGTCGCATGCAATGCATCCCTGCAGGGAAGATTGTCTTTAGGCCGGGCACAGGCGGATTGAAACGACAACACCAACACCCATTCATGCGCTGACCTCAGTTTCGAGATCGCAGTACATGAATTGAGGGGTCTTGGACTATGGTCCGGATTGGAGCAAGGCTAGAACGTTAAGGAGCCTCGCGCTCGAATGGCGTAGTCTATGAGCAAGGCGCCGCCAAGTAGCTTCGCTTCCGGAATTAGGTCCTCGGGCTTGATCTTGCGCACGCTCGCCGTCTGCTCGCATACCTCTAGCCGGACGCCCATGTCAAGGGCCTCGGCAAGGCGCTGGGCAATGGTGGGCACCCCCGGCGGAGAAGGATCCTTTTCCGGCGTGTCCTTCTTGGCTACGTCAGCACCTTGCTGGACGCAGTAGACAACCGAATCTTGGCCCATCGCCGCCGCCAGAGAAGCATACATGAGAGCGGCGCGCACTTGGCCAGGGGCGTCGATCCCAGATCGCAAGACGACCAGGAAGAGATTCTCCTGCTCTTCGAGCGGTTCCGGCAGACGGGCAGGTGCGGAGCCTTTGCGAACGAAGAAACTATATTGATCTTCCGTTTTATCGGAAATTGCGATCAACTCACTATTCACACGTTGCGCCCATGTCGCAAGGTCAGGCTTGGTGTTTGCGTCTGTTGCCAGCACTTCCAGCAC
>JBHIBY010000095.1:0-8566 GCA_046759305.1 Anaerolineales bacterium | reverse complement strand
TCGCTCAAGACGTGAGTTGTTCACATTCCACCTCCTAGAGACTCGAATCCCATGTTGCCGGCCTATTGCCTCAGCACAGCGATCCCGATCACCAGGCTGAGAATTACCACAAGGCCTGGGGTGAGAAAGCCGGCGCCGCTGACGAGCATAAAGATCCCGAAAACAAGGCTAGCACCAGTAGTCACGTAACCCAGCCAGGCCGGCAGACCGGCCTGTAGAAAGGCGACGCCGAAGAGCAGAAAACCTGGCACAGAAAGCCAGTAGTAGAGCATTTGCATGCCCGAGTAGGCACCCTGATATGTGCTCAGGGGATCTATGGTTTGACGGTAGATGAAAATTTCAGCCGAAATTGCGGCAATAACAAGGGCGGCAGCGCCCACAATAGGGATCCAGGCACTCCCCAGCGTGCGCAAATTCGAGGCTAGCACCGCAAAGCCGAAGGCGGTGAGCAAAGCACTAATGGCAATCAGCGACTGGCTGACATACCAACGAGACTTGTGTTCCTCAATGATCCGTACCCGTTCGTCTAGGTCCTGTATCTGGTATACCCCTGACAAGCCGATCGGAAATGCCAATATCATGACGGCGGAGCCGGCAATCAGTAGAATAGCGGACAAACGTTGTGTATCCATTTCGAACCTCCTTTACGGCAAATAGGCAATAATCAAGGCAGATTGATTTTGAGAATGAGCTCGCTGCGCCTTGGCTGTATTGTCTTGACCGTTCCTCAGCATCATGATGTCTCCTCCCGGGCAACTGCCTTGCGCATCTATCGGAATTACTTTAGGTGGGGAGATGTCCCGTTGTCATGGGGCTGGCGTCCCAACTCGGTCGGGAAATCTCGGATGAACTACGGCAATGTCAGTGAGGTTGGGCGGGAATCAGTAGCTTGTGAATCGAAGAGCGCGAACAGCCGCGTTCAAGCTACTCTGAGCCCGGTACCCGACCTACATCAGGATCCCACCGGCGGAGGTCTCTGGTCGCCCCATCTGAATTACCCGGCAGCGGACTGTTAGTTCAGCGTAGGCGATCTACCTTTTCCTAGGAGAGGCTGGATACCTGAGGTGCGCAGAGCCGAAACAATACAACGCCTGAAGCAGGATCACTTCGATATTTTGGTCATCGGGGGTGGCTCTGTCGGATCAGGAATTGCGCTGGATGCGACTGTGCGGGGCCTCAAGGTCGCCCTTGTAGAGAAGGAAGACTTCGGTTCCGGCACCTCAGCCCGCAGCACGAAGCTGATCCATGGCGGTGTTCGCTATCTTGAGCAAGCCGTCAAAAAGCTGGATGCAGGGCAATTTAACCTGGTCCGAGACGCCCTGAGAGAAAGGGCGGTCGTCCTTCAGAATGCCCCCCACCTTGCTTGGCCGCTCCCTCTGCTTATTCCACTCTATCGGCCCATCGATGTTCCCTACTATTGGATCGGCCTAAAGATGTATGACTTATTGGCAGGCAATGCCAATCTAGCCAACAGTCGATACCTTTCTCGGCATGAGACACTTGAGCGATTGCCCGTGCTCCAGCCCGCAGGGCTCATCGGAAGCTTGCTCTACTATGACGGCCAATTCGACGACGCCCGGCTGAACATCTCGCTTGCTCTCACAGCCAGCGAACATGGGGCGGACATCCTCAACCACGCTACAGTAACCGCGCTCGTAAAAGATGAAAATCGAGTCGTGGGAGCAATGGTGCGTGGGATCGAAGGCGAGGGCGAGTGGCAGGTTCGTGCCGAGAAGGCGATCAATGCCACCGGTCCCTTTACCGATCAAATCCGGATGCTGGATGATCCTCAGGCAACCCCAATGCTTCAGGTGAGCTCAGGGATCCACATCGTGTTGGACGGAAAGTTCATTTCACCAGAGTTCGGGATGCTCATTCCTAAGACCGAGGACGGCCGAGTACTGTTCGTCTTGCCCTGGATGAACCACACGGTCATCGGGACGACCGACACCCAAGCCGTGCTCTCGAGTAGGCCGCCGGTGCGGGACGAAGAGATCGATTATCTCCTTCGCCACGCCAGGAAGTATTTGGCCCAACCGGCACTGGCCGACGATGTTAGGTCCGCCTGGGCCGGGCTCAGGCCGCTTGTTGCCGACCCCTCGAAGAGCAGCTCCGCTCGTCTGTCGCGCGATCACGTGATTGTGGAAAGTCCATCAGGACTGATCACGATTGCGGGCGGGAAGTGGACGACCTACCGCAAAATGGCTCGAGATGCTGTAGACCATGCGGTTGGCAGCGAAGCCGTAGCTTCAAGCCAGACTATGCACCTCCCGTTGATCGGAGCCGCGGCTTTCGATCCTGATCAGCCCGCGGTCCTGCAGGCAGAGTTTGGGCTGGATTCCGATGTTGCTTCGCATCTGAATAGGAGCTACGGAGATCAGGCCAAGTTTGTCGCGGAGCTCGCGAAGAATGATCTCGATAAGCGCCTGGCCGCGGGGCACCCCGCTATCGAGGCGGAGGTGGTTTGGGCCGCCCGAGCTGAATTCGCCCAGACCCCGCTCGATGTTCTCGCGCGCAGGACTCGCATCGCGTTCCTCGACCGGGCTGCTGCCATTGAGGCGCTGCCCCAAGTCGTTGGCCTGCTGGCGGATGAACTCAAATGGAGCGATGAACGTCAAGCATCGGAGCGGGAGCAGGCTCTTCAGACTCTGAAGGGCACGATTTGACGAACTCGATCGCGCTGGGCGCGTTGGTACCCAGCTTTGCAGCTTCTGGAGAATATGAGTTCCGAAAAGGAGGGCGGGTGGAATGACCGCAAGATTCGTTGCTGCGCTGGATCAAGGCACAACCAGCACTCGATGCATGATTTTTAATCACTCCGGGCAGGTGGTCGGCGCCGACCAAGCCGAACACGCTCAGATTTACCCCCAACCGGGCTGGGTCGAGCATGATGCGCAGGAAATCTGGGAGCGCTCGCAGCAGGTAATAGACGGAGCGGTTCAGAAGGCGGGCCTGCGCACTGGTGACTTGGCTGCGATCGGTGTCACAAATCAGCGTGAGACCACCGTCGTGTGGGACAAAGCGACCGGTGAGCCATACTACAACGCGATTGTGTGGCAAGACACACGGACGAAGCAAATCTGTGATCGATTGGCAGCCGATGGAGGACAAGACCGTTTTCGCTCGAAAACAGGCTTACCGCTTGCAACATATTTTTCAGGTCCGAAAATCCGATGGATCTTGGAAAATGTGGAAGGCGTATCCGAAGCGTCCATGCGAGGGGAGGTCCTATTCGGCAATATGGACAGCTGGATCATCTGGTGGCTGACCGGCGGGCCTGCGGGGGGAGCTCATGTAACCGATGTGACCAACGCCAGTCGGACGATGCTAATGGACTTAAGGACTTTGAATTGGGATGATGACCTTCTCACTGAGATTGGGGTGCCTCGCGAGATTCTGCCGGAGATCGTGCCGTCGAGCGACCCAAATCCCTGGGGAACCACGTCCGAGGACGGACCCTTCCGCGAGGCGATACCGGTGTGCGGTGATCTGGGTGACCAGCAAGCGGCCACTGTCGGCCAGGCCTGCTACAACATCGGCGACGCGAAGAACACTTACGGGACCGGCTGCTTTTTGATCCTCAATACGGGAGAACAGATTGTCCAGTCGACGAGTGGTTTGCTAACTACGGTGGCTTACCGACTAGGCGAGCAGCCGGCAATCTACGCCCTTGAAGGCAGCATCGCCATAACGGGTGCACTCGTGCAGTGGCTGCGAGATAATCTTGGGCTTATCGATGAATCGTCCGAAGTCGAAGAATTGGCCCTAGAGGCAGAGGACAATGGTGGAATCTACTTCGTTCCCGCGTTCTCGGGCCTCTTTGCACCGTATTGGCGATCGGATGCACGTGGAGTGATCGTCGGCTTGACGCGCTACGTATCCAAGGCTCACTTCGCCAGGGCTGCGCTTGAAGCCACTTGTTACCAGACGCGCGAGGTCTTGGAAGCAATGGCCATGGATTCGGGCGTGAAATTGAGAGAGCTGAAGGTGGACGGGGGAATGGTTTACAACGAGCTGCTCATGCAATTTCAAGCGGATATCTTGGGGACTACAGTGGTCCGCCCGAAAGTAGCGGAGACTACCTCGCTTGGAGCAGCCTATGCCGCCGGCTTGGCTGTCGGCTTCTGGGATGATCTAGGTGACCTAACAAGCAACTGGCAGGTCGACAAAACCTGGCGACCCCAGATGCCCCAAGCGCGGCAGGAGGAACTCTATAAAGGCTGGCTGAAGGCTGTCGAGCGCTCCTTTGATTGGGTTGAGTAGATCATCCAGTTGACAAACTAAAACACCGGGATTGTTGGACACCCGCGCTGGCTCCAATAATTAGCCATTTGAAGTTGATCGGCTTCGTCAGGCAGTGTGATGCCCTCAAAAGCGACAGACAACTTACGTATTTGCGCTCCAAGCTGGCTACTCAACCGGGGTGAACAGACTCTCTCCCGTCTCTACATCCTCCACAGTGATCGCGCCCTGCGGACACCCCACCGCTGCGGCGAGGATGTGCTCCTCTGTTTCGCCTTCGAGCTCAACGACGATAGACTGTCCGTTCTCATTCAGAGCGAAGACCTTCGGCGTTGTCAGGACGCAAATCGTGGAACCAACACATTTGTTGTGATCCACCGTGACGCGAAGCTTACGAGGCATAATCTATCCTGGCCTGCAACGTTAGAACGTGACCGGAAGCGACTTGAGCGCTCGGTGCACCACGGTCGGGAAGTACTCTAGTTCCTGCTTCTCAAAGGCCGGGCACGGCAACCTCTGCGTCAACTCCGAGAAGGCTTCTTGTGCCTCAAGCCGCGCTAGCGGCGCTCCGAGGCAGACATGGATCCCGTGGGCAAAGGCCACATGGGGATTTGGGTCTCGTGCAAGGTCGAGGCCATTTGGATCATCAAACTGCTCGGGGTCCCGGTTGGCGCCGGAAAGTCCGACGAGCGCCCGGTCACCCTTCTTTAGTGTTTTCCCGCCGATATCGACCTCCTCCTTCGCCCAGCGCACCGTAGCCTTAACGGAGCCGTCGTAACGAAGGAGTTCCTCCACGGCTGAGTTGACTAGGTCGGGCTCCTGTTGGAGCCGATCCCACTGCTCTGGATGCTGCATGAGCGCTAAAGTACCGTTGGCGATGAGGTTCATCGTCGTCTCATGTCCACCGAAGACCAGGAGCACGCAGGTCGCGATCACATCCTCGTCCGTCACCTCTCCTTCTTCCTGGGCACTCAACAGAAGGCTGATCAGGTCGGCGGTTGGATTGGCTCTACGTTCCTCAACCAGCGGGGCAAGATAGTTCACCAAAGATCTGACCCCCTCGGTTGCGATTTCCCGACGGCGAGACTCGTCCGCGCGTATAAAGAAGAAGGTGCCGAGCAGCTCCGACCACTCCTTGATCCGCTCGCGGTCCAGCTGAGGAGCTCCGATCAGTTCCAGGATTACGCTCATTGGGACTTGGTAGGCAAAATCACGCACCACATCCATCCTGCCCTTGTCCTGGATTTCATCCAGTAGTTTCTTCACAATGCTCCGCACCATCGGACGATAGCCCTCAACCGCTGTCGGCGTAAATCGCGGATTCAACAGCAGACGGAGGTTTGTATGAGCAGGTGGATCGATGAACACCAGCCAGCGGGACAATACATCGAAGAGTATTGCGTACTGGTCTTTCTCCTCATCTGACAGCTCACGTGCTAGATAGGCCATTCGGTCCGAGGAGAATTGCTGCGAGTTTCGAAGGACCTTAACGACATCGTCATAGCGCGTAAGTATCCACCCGCCCCATCGCTCGTTCCAGTGGACCGGATCCGCCTCCCGAAGTTGACGGTAATAGGAGTGAGGATCGACGATCACATCGGGCGTCATCAGATCATCGCTAAGCACTGTCACAATATGGCTCCTTCCTAGGTTCGTCGTTCGACATCGGGGCAGTTATGGATATCGGCGATCCGCATACGCAATGGACATCTGACTCATCCCCTAATCGAATCCAGGCTCAGTTCTCTGGCGCGCCAGCTGTGAGCCAATTGTAGATCGTAAAGCTCTCAACACCGTTCATTCGCAGGGGCCGCCGGCGTTACACCATGACAGGTCGTGGTACAGAACGGGCTGACGTCAGACCCGCCGGATGGCGGAACCTGCAAAACGAGATTAACTGAATACTGCCTGGTCGTCAGTAAGCCGCAGGCCACCGAGCGCGGCCTCGCGGCTCACAAGGTAAGCTATTGTTTAGAAGAACAGCGCTTGGCAAGTCGATTCTTGGGGTCAGGTGGACGTGCGTAAGTATCCCCTATCCACGTACGTCTGTAAATCATGCTGTCGCTGATATGATGGAGATTCTAGAGAACAAGGCGCGGTGGTCGGAAGAGTACCGTGCCGGTTGGCTGGCTCATCAGAAGAAGACTGGTGAGGCAAATTGGGGGATCTACAACCGGCCAACAAACAACCTGACCCCTGGTTTGCCGGGGATCAAGCTCAACGAAGACCGCCTGATGTTGATTTCATCAGCCGGCGGGTATTTACTTGGGCACCAAGAGGCATTTGATGCTCCGAGCCCCTATGGCGATTATACGGTTCGAACATTTCCTTCTGATACCCCATTCGATGCCTTGGCATTTGCGCACGACCACTACGACCTCACTTACGTTACTCAAGATCCTCAAGTTGCACTCCCACTTCATCATCTGAAAGAACTAGTAACTGAAGAACGCATTGGGAAGCTCGCTCCCTCAATCGTCAGCATTATGGGGTATCAACCGGATTCTGCTCGCGTCGTCGATGAGACGATTCCTCAAATCCTCTCGATCGCAGAAGAGCAAGCAGTTCAAGCAGCGCTGCTGGCACCGGTCTGACCGATCTGCCATCAGTCCGTGGGACTGATCGCTCGGGCTCTCGAGATGAACAGCGTCGCAACGGTCGTAGTCGCATGGAACTCAGGATTGATTCGCCTGGTCTCCCCACCCCGCGTCGTGATCACTCAGCTTGCGCGGGGAATGGTGTTCGGGCAGGCTGGTGATGTGGCTCAACAGCGAAGAGTTCTGGATGAAGCACTTGATCTCCTAGAGCGGGATGCGCCCCTGGAACCCATCTACCTCAATGAGGGCATCGAAGCGACCGGAGTTCGGACTTAACCTACTGAGCGGTCCTGGAACCAATCCTCCAAGGAGTGGCTAATCATTTCCAAGCCAATATGGATCACCGGTAATCTGTTATGGGTCCTCCCGATGATCACTTTCCGAATACGGGCTTAAACCATGCATAGACTGATCTTATTGGCATTGTTGGATCGATGGAGAAATGGCAATGGTGAAAGAGGCTGAGCTTACGAGAAAACTACTCGATGAGTTGTTCTCATCCCGGGCTACAGATGACCTTGGCGTCCGGCTGTGGGATGGTACCTATTGGCCTGACGACGGCACTCGACGAGTTACGATCGTTCTGAATCACCCTGGCGCTCTTCGCCGGATGCTGCTCCCTGGCAACGAGCTTACCATGGGAGAAGCCTATCTCTACGATGATTTTGAGATCGAAGGGGATGTCGAATCTCTTATTGCAATCGCAGAAGGCTTGTCCGATTCCGTGAGTGATTTAGGGAGCAGGTTGCGTTTAGGCCGAGCTGCACTGAGATTGCCAAGGAGTGATCGCAGGTCGACCTCGAAGCGCGGACCAGCTCAAATGACCGGGGAGCGGCATTCGATTGGGCGCGACCGTCAGGCAATCGCATATCACTACAACGTCTCCAACAATTTCTATGCACTTTTGCTTGATGGGCGGATGGTCTACTCTTGCGCCTACTTTCATTCTCCCGAAGACAGTTTGGACCAAGCACAGGAGCAGAAGCTGAATCACATTTGCCGCAAACTGCGGCTCAGCCCGGGCCAACGTCTACTGGATATCGGCTGCGGGTGGGGTGGATTAGTTATCCATGCAGCCGAGCACTATGGCGTGGAGGCGCTTGGCATCACTTTGAGCGAACCCCAAGCAATCTTGGCGAATGAACGCATCGCTGAAGACGCAGGGTTTGAGGTACGAGATGTAGAAAGCTTAAGGGAGCACTACGCGATGACCTTGCGCCATTGGGTGCGCCGATTGGAAGCCAATCACGATCAGGCGCTGAAGTTCGTGGATGAACCGACCTACAGAGTTTGGCGCTTGTTCATGTCGGGCTCAGCATACGGATTCACAACGGGACGGCTCAATGTCCATCAGGCGCTGCTGGCAAAGCCCGGTCTTGATGGCGTTAGCGGACTACCTCTGACGCGCGCTCATATGTACTCGGTTGGCTTTAATGCTTCGACAGATTCCATGGCCGAACAAGAGGACGTGCATGAATTACGGAGTGCGTAACTTATGATTACGTCTTTGAAGCCACCCCCCCCGATTGTAGGTCCAAACCCAAAAGATCACATGCTGCGCGATGTGGAATCGCGGGTCGGCAGATTCCCACCACAGACGCTGGTAGCATGAGTCGCAAGCAATGCAGATCAGCTAATCGTGACGGTCGACTCAGTTGATTCCTTGAATATTGAAGCGAACGTCGTCCACCATGGTCGTGCCGTACGAATTGGGTGATCGCCAGGCC
>JBHIBY010000094.1:0-8597 GCA_046759305.1 Anaerolineales bacterium | reverse complement strand
AGCTGCCGAAGGCACCCGCCAGCTTAACGCGGTCGACGCGTTCCACCCTCAGGCGATCCATGAGCAAGCGCACACCGGCGTAAAGCGCGCCTTTTGCCAATTGGATAGCGCGGATGTCTTGCTGAGTCACAACGATCTCGTCCTGGGTTCCACTTTCATGCGCCGGCGCCAGGACCAGCTCGGCCGTTCTGCCGGCTGGGCGGACAGCGGGGTGCTGCTCATGCGCGTTGGATCGAAATAACCCGCCCGCATCGATGAGGCCGGCAGTGAATAACTCTCCGACGACCTCAATGATGCCCGAACCACAGATCCCCGTCGGACGCAGCGATTCGTCCCGTTCCAGTTCGTCGTTCCATCGATCATCGCCCACGACCTTGTAGCGCACCCCATCCTTCGTAATCCGCACCCGCTCGATCGCACCGGGTGTCGCGCGTTGTCCGTGTTGAATCTGAGCGCCCTCAAATGCGGGCCCGGTCGGGCTGGAGGCGGAAAGCATGCGCTCCTGATTGCCAAGCAAGATCTCTGCGTTGGTGCCAATATCGACAATTAGGGTGGTCTCGCGCCCCAGGCTCGGCTGCTCAGCGAGCAGTACGCCGGCGTTGTCGGCGCCGACATGACCGGCCACGCAGGGAAGCAGATGCACCCTGGCTGAGGGATGGAGCGCATCGAGGTTGAGCGCGTCCGCCCGCAAATCAACCGCAGACTTGACCGCAAGAGCAAACGGGGCTTCACCTAGACTGGCAGGATCGATTCCTAAGAACAGGTGATGCATCACACTGTTTCCGACCACCACCGCATCGGTAATTTCCTGCGAGTGGATCCCGGCAGTTTGAGCGCATGCTTCAGCCAGCTCATTGAAGGCATGGATAACGGCTCGGTGGAGCCGGTCCAGACCTTGTGGATCGGTTGCGGCATATGAGATGCGGCTCATCAGGTCCTCGCCATACCGTACTTGCGGATTCATCGCGGCTTCGGTGGCCAGCAATTCTCCGGTGCGCAGGTCACACAGGTACGCCGCCACCGTGGTGGAGCCGACATCGACCGCCAATCCATATAGACCTTCTGCGTAGCCCGGCTCAATGCGTATGAGCTCGCGCTCCTGCCATACGGTCACGGTTGATGTGTCGGTGCTCAGCGCGTCGGGAAGGACGGGCAACAGCCCCGGATCCAGGTTCAGCTCCACGAGCCCCCACTGCTGTGCGAGCGCCATTTGTAACCGCTCCAAATCACCCGGACCGCCCATTTGTCTGGGTTCGAGTTCTACGTAGAGCTGCCGTACGGACGGCTCAACCTCCAGCGCGATGTCGCTGGCAGCTTTGCGCACGACCTGCTTTCGGGCCAGACTGCTTTCAGGCACGTGAACCAGCAAGTCCCCGAGGATGTGCGCTGAACAGCCCAATCGCTGACGGACGAGGTCCAGTCCATTGGCCCGCGCGTACTCTTGTTCGACCGCTCCGGGCGACTCTAGATCCGTCGGTTGTGAGTGAATGCCATGTTTGGCGAAGTCGCCGAACTCCGGTTCGACCACGCACTTGCCGCAGGTCTGTCGGCCGCCGCAGATCGATTCGAGCTCCACGCCAAGCCGTGCAGCCGCATCCAGCAGCGAGATCCCATGCGGCACGTCACCGCGCTTGCCCGAAGGCATGAGGATCAAGCGATGGGTCTTTGCGGTCACGGGCTGTCCCCGGTTGTCAGCACGACTGCCAGCGATCGGTTCGCCTGATGAGGTTGCCACGCATGCGCCCATGCCGGCCGGTCCATTGCTTTGATGGAGGTGCGCCTGTGGTGGGGAAACCGAGAGTGGGCGGTCATGAAGATTCCGCCTTCGACAGCTCGGTCTCGCCCCGGCTGCGTTTGCGCGCGCGGGGACCCCGGCGCGGGAGCAGCCCTGCACGCTCAACGATCTCCGCCACCAGCTCTTCCTGACGGTAGGCCATCACGTGAACGCCAGCCACTCCCTCAATCTCACGCAGCTGCTCGATGATTTCAATGCAGATCCGTGCCCCCTCCTCGCGCGCGTCCTGGGCGCCGAGCAGCCGTGCGACGATCGCATCCGGAATGACCACGCCCGGGATATTGTTTCGCAGCCACTCGGCCGATTTCGCGGAGCGCAGCGGACCAACCCCGGGCAATATAAAGATGCGCTCATGCAGGCCCAATTCGCGCACGCCCCGCATGAACGTACGAAATCGTTCGACATCAAAACAGAACTGGGTCTGAATGAAATCCGCGCCCGCTTCCGCTTTCTTGCCTAGCCGCTCGGGCCGGAATCGATACGGCGGTACGAAAGGATTGGCAGCCGCACCCAGGAAGAGCCGTGGGGGCACATCGATCTCGCGGCCACTCAGGAAGTGCCCAGAATCGCGCATGATGCGTGCGGTCTGAAGCAGCTGGATGCTGTCCAGATCAAACACCGGCTTGGCTTCGGGCTGGTCGCCCACCTGCACGCCGTCGCCTGTGAGGCAAAGAACGTTGCGCACGTCCAGCGCTGCCGCGCCCAGCAGGATTCCTTGCAGAGCGATGCGGTTTCGATCGCGACAGCTCAGCTGCAGCACGGGCTCGTACCCGGAGTGACGCAGTAGTGCGCACGCCGCCAGGCTGGACATGTGAACATGGGCTCCGCTGGCATCTGTGACGTTGATCGCGTCCGCCACTTCAGCAAGTACCAGCGCACTTTGGTTGATTGCCCTTGGATCGCTGGTGTCAGCTGGAGCGAGCTCGGCGGTGACCGCGAAACGTCCGCTTCGCAGCACGCGCTCGAGACGGCTATCGGCTCGCATCTCTTGGGAGGTCATGGAGAGCTAACCCAATCTTCCGGCGCAACCTGGTCACGTCCGGTGATCGCGTTGAGCCAGGACGAGCTTCCCTCAAGCTCTCGATCGACAGGTGGCTGGATAACCCGGATCCGCTTTCCGTAGACTGGCATACGGTCGCTGCGCTCCCATGCCAGCGCCCAGACGCAATCCATATCGGGGATCACCTCACACCTACCGTCCGGTCGCACTCCCCCGCACGGCCCGTTGCGCATCTCCTTGGGACAGGTCATGGGGCAAGTCATTCCAGTGTCGTGCAAGATGCACATCCCACACATGCGACAATCGAAGAGCCAGCCTTTGGTGATCCGCTCACCGGCTTCCAGCAGCGGATCGCGCATCCGGCCGAGGCGCCGCAGCACTGGTTCCGATGCTCGCACGCCTCGATCGGTAAGCTCGTATGCTGTCTCAAGAAGCTGAGGGCGATCTTGCAGCCGTCGGGGAATGGTCATTCTCTCGTCCAGTCCGAATGCACACCGACCATCAATTCCAAGGGTAGGGGCTGCTCGAGACCGGGTGCAAGTCTCCGGTCTTGAAGCGCTCGAAGCGAAACGGATGAAGCACGCTGCTTTGCTTCCCCAACATCTCGCCGGCAACCTCCTTGCCGATGCCAATCATTTTGTATCCGTGGTTGCTATCGGCAATCACGTAGACGTTCTCAAGCATGCGATCGAAGACCGGAAAGCTATCGGCTGAGAAGGCGCCAATTCCGCCCGAGGGAGCCCGATGGTATGCCAGGTGACCGCCCTCAAAGCGCTCCATGCAGTGCGCAAGGCCGGAGGTCCAGAGATCCACAAAATCGTCCTGAACGACATACAGTTTCGATTCAGGACTGTACGGGTAAGGATCGACCTGCGCTTCCGGACCGATCTCCTCCGGCACCGCGCCACCTTGAACACCATGTTTGTCACGTTTGAAATAAACTCCCCACAGATCCTCGGTGATGGTTTGGCCGGTGCGATCAGAGATCAGCGGCTCGCTGGAATCGACGTGCAGCACCGGCGGATAGTCGCCCGCCGAGGTGACGTAATCAGCGGGATCAATGCGGATCTCGCCCTCCTGCAGCCGCCAGAAAGTCCACATGGGCCGATCGGTGACCAGATCTCCATCCGGGGTCTGGATATCAATCTTCTGCGGCAGATTCAGCATGCCCCAAACCTGCTTCATCCAGGGGCCCACCGCGACAACGACCTGTTCAGCCAGGATCGGACCACGGTTCGTCAGCACTTGCTCAACGGCACCGCCCTGCAGCTCGAAGCCTTGGACCTCCACCCCGCTCAGCACTCGCACGCCCTTGGATTCGGCCAGGCTGACCAATCCCATGACTGAGGGCGTATTGAAAGCGAAACCTCCCTGTTTCTCGTGCAGGCAGGCGGTCAGGCCGCGGGCCTTCCAATCCGGAAAGAGGCCTCGCATGTAGTCGTAAACCTCCTGCTCCCCGAGGATCAATTCGGAGCGGTAGCCGCTCTGCTGCTGGCGCTCGTGGATGACTTCGAGATCGCCGGCCTGTACCGGTCCAGTGAGCGCCACATAGCCGACGGGATGGTAGTGCAGCATCTCTTGCTGCTCTTCCCAGACTTCCACGCTTACCCGCATTACTTCACCCATGGCCGGCTGGTAGTAGAAGTTGCGGACCACGCCGCAAGCGATGCCCGACGCGCCCGCTCCAGGGGCAGATTTATCCACGACCAGGATGTCTTCCCCAGAACCCCGTCCTTCAGCCTCCAATTCTTTGGCCAGGTGCCAGGCTGTGCTCAAGCCGTGAATACCGGCTCCAATCACCAGGTAGGGGATTTTGCTCGGTAACTCCGTCATGTTTGGTCTCCCTCTCCGCTCGCTTACAGTGCGCGCTTTCGTTTTCCCACGCGGTGCAAGCCCAAGAGTAAATGCGAATTCATGCCAAGCTTATTCATTCGAACCTCGGATGACACGTTGGACCCATGGTTCCCCGGCAACCAGCGCACGCGCGTATCCAGATGTCGCCTCCATCAGGCGGTTCCATACATACTCAGTCACCGACCGCCCAACGGCAATCAAATAAGCGTCTTGATCGGCGTAGTCGCGACGAATGATCAGGGTGCGTACATTCGCCAAGCTAGTCTGCGCCGCGTGAAAATCCGGAAAAGCCGGTTCCGAGAAATCCAGGGCGCACAGGGTTGTCAACACCGCGCGAGCACGTGCACCCGCGACCAGTAGGATCCCGTACCCGTGTGTGAGGTCGGTGATGGTGATACGAGGATTCGCGTCCACCTGAGTGAGAACATCTGTGAGATCCGCGCCAATCAGTACCCACTCGTCGTCGGTCATGCGCGCCGCAAGGTCGGTAGACCGAGGCAGCACCTGGCCGATGTCGCCCGGCAGCTCGCCGTAGGCCGCGCCAAACTCATCTTCCGCGCCGCGTAGGTGTATCAGGCCGATGCCGGTCAGATCTGCAAGCGTGATCTCAGTATCGGAAGCTGGATCCGAATCCAGAACTCCAACCAGTATTGGGGATTGAATGGGAAGATCGGCTAGTGTCTCGAATTTCATTTCAGTTCTGTTCTCGCACGTCCTTCACCCTGGGCGCAGGACCTGGTTCACCTGGCATAAACCCGCACGCATCTCCAGCACCAACTCAACTACGCAGGCGGGTACCTTCCGGATCATAGAACGGCAGCTCGACCACCTGACCTTCGATCAATTCGCCTCGCGAGCGGATGGTGAATGTCGTACCGGGATCGCTATGCGTTGACGGCAGCCATGCAAGACCGACGACCTTGTCGAGCGTGGGGCTGCGGCGCACGCTGGTGATGCGGCCGAGGATCTCGAGACCCATAGGGCCGTCCCCAGGGCGAACGATCTGGTTGGCCTCTTCCGGAAGTTCGCCTGAGGGCACTTCAAATCCCACCAGCGATCGCTCTGGCCCGGCCTGGCTGGCCAGCGCCAGCGATGGCCGTCCCAGGAAATCGTGCTTGTCGAGCTTCACCGCCCAACTCATGCCAGCTTCGAGCGGGTCGGTCAAGCTGTCCGTGTCCTGACCAACGATGATGTGGCCCTTCTCGAGCCGCAGCACGCGCTGCGCCTCGACGCCAAAAGGCTTGATCCCAAATTCGGCGCCGGCGTCCATTAGAGCCTGCCAAATGTGCGCGCCGTAGCCACTGGGGGCGTGGATCTCGTATCCCAGCTCACCAGTGAATCCGATGCGGAGCAGGATCGCAGGCGCGCCGGCGACGCGGCCCTGACGCACGTGCATGTAGGGAAAAGCTTCGTCGCTCAGATCGACGTCGGAGGTGACTCTGGCAAGCACCTCGCGAGCACGGGGTCCGGTCAGGTTCATGGCGGCCCGCAGCTCGGTGGCATCGGTCACGTGCACGTCTATCTGCCAGCCGCTCTGAAGCCACCACTCGATCCATTCATAAGCTCCGGTCGCACCGCTGGAGGTGGCAGACATGTAGTACAGATCCTCGTCGAGGCGGGCGGTGACACCATCGTCCATGACCACGCCCTCCTCATTCACCATGAGCCCATAACGCGCGCGGCCAACGCCCAACTTGCGCCACCGGTTGGTGTAGATGCGCTCGAGCAGATCGGGCACCTGCGAGCCGTGGAGGTGAAACTTGCCCAGCGTACTGACATCGATGAGCCCTACGTGCTCGCGCACCGCCAGCACCTCTGAGATCGGATCGCCATAGTGCTCAGGGCGCATCCAGGCGCCGGCTACCATCATGGTCGCCCCGTGCTGGGCGTGCCAACGATGCATAGGTGTGTAGCGCACCGGATCCATCGGACGGCCCGCCAATGTACGCATCGCTATCGAGCGGGCCGGAGGGCGGGAGGTGGTGGTGCCAGTCTCAGCGACCGATCGCTGCGTGTCCTGCGCGCAGGCATGCATCACGGCGACGTTGCACATCTTGCCCTGGCAGGGCCCCATGCTAACGGTGCTGTATCGTTTCAGGAGCTCGACGCTGTCGTAGCCTTCTTCGACCGTCTGTCGAAGGTCCTTTCTTGTGACATCTTCGCAATAGCACACAAACGCCTTGCCGGCTTGCTCGCCATGGAGCGGAGGGACCGTCCACGGCAAGCCGTTCGGGGCAACCGCGCCTGTGCTTGATTCACTATCACTCGTTTTGCGTCCCGCGTACCTGGCAGCTTCACCTCCAGCTGTCCGGCCGCTGGAGATCAATCTCTCAATGTCGTGTAATCCGGCGACCTCGCCGCAGGCAAACATGCCTTCCGGAAGCTCGACCGGCAGATATTCGTTCCGGCTGCCGTCCCATGTCAGCTTTGCGCCCGATTGAAACAGCAGTTCGTTGGCGGGAGCACAGCCGGCACCAGCCACGATCAGATCGCACTCGATCGCGCGTGCCTGATCTTCCGAGCCGAAGCGCAGCCAAGCTCGCTCAACTTGCCGGCGGCCTTCCGCCGACTGAATAGACGCTCCAGGTGAGACCTCGATGCCCCGGTCTGCCAGCTCAGCCACCAGATCCGGGTCGGGCTGCGCACGCAGGTCAGCCACCGCAGCCAGCTCGACGTCGGCCTCGGCCAGATCCAGCGCAGCGCTCAAACCGTGCCGATTAGCCGAGACCACTACTGCTCGCTCCCCCGGTCGTACACCCCACAAACGAATGAGACGCTGGACCGCGCTCGGCAGCATGATCCCCGGGAGATCGTTGTTCTCGAAAACCAGCGGGATCTCGCGGGAGCCGGTGGCGACGACGAGACTGCGAGTGCGGACCTTGACCAATCGATCATCGAGCGCAGCACCGATCCAATGGTGATCGAAGTAACCCAGCGCATTAGCGCCCGTCAACACTTCGATCAGCGAATGTTCTTCTGCCTTCGAAACAAGCTCCGCGCGATGGTCCGTGTAGCTAAGACCATCGAATTGCCCACGCTGGTAGCGCATGTGGCCACCCAGCTCAGGGTTCTCGTCGAGCAGCAAGGTGCTTGCCCTCTGGTCGGCAGCGGCGAGCGCGGCGTGAATCCCGGCCGGACCCCCTCCGATCACGGTGACATCGGGATGTCGATACGTCTTGTCGGAATATGCCGCTGAGGATCCAGCCTCGATGCTTCCCAAGCCCGAGAGATGACGAAGCACCTCCTCGTAGGCTGGCCAGAGCGCCCGCGGCCGCATAAAGGTCTTGTAGTAAAAACCAGCCGGGAGAAAGCGACCCACGAGCTGAATCAGACTCATGACATCCAGATCCAGCGAGGGCCACCGGTTTTGTGACTGAACTGACAATCCTTCAGTTACCTCTTGGCGGCAGGCGCGCACGTTGGGTTCCGACCCGACCTGCACCAGGCAATTGGGGCAGTCACCGGAAGCGCAGAGCAAGCCTCGCCTCCGATGGTATTTGAACGATCGGCTGAAGGTGCGTACTCCTGCGGCGTACAGTGCCGAAGCGATCGTGTCGCCTGGGTAAGCTGGATACGACTCGCCGTCGAAGGTAAATTGAAGAACCTTGGAGCGGTCGAGGACCTGGGAGGGACCGTGCGGCAGCCGGCTGCGATCGATGGTAGGGGTCTCAGTCATGGGGCGCTCCACCGGTGAGCAATGCTGGCAGACTGGCCAGAATCGAGAGGCGCGCTGCCTGCAAGAAGATCGGTGATAGTGCCCAGTTAACTGGGGCGGAGAAAGCGAGCACGAACTTGTTCGACTGTGCGTTGGTCACCCTTCGCTCCAAAAATACGTAGCATGAACTGCGTGGGTTTTGGTGTGGCGCTCAGCGATCAGCCAGCGCCGGCAACCAGCGCGGTGGAACCACCACTCGCGCAGCACGCCCATCGGATTGCGTCTCTGGTAAA
>JBHIBY010000093.1:0-8607 GCA_046759305.1 Anaerolineales bacterium | reverse complement strand
GAAGACGAAGGGATGCCGAAGTACCATGTCAAAACATTCCAGATGATTGCCGCCGCCAGCGCCGCTATAACAACGCTCTGGGTTATCGCTTCTGAAACCAGGAGATCTTCTCCGATTGTGGTGGCGACCGCTACGCCAAAGAGAAACGGACCCGAAAAATGAGCCACTGCGGCAATAAGCAGGGCGACCCTCGGACTTGCGGCTCTTGAGGAAATGACAGTGGCCACGATGTTCGAGCTATCGTGCATGCCATTGAGGAAGTCGAAGATCAGCGCAAGTGTGATCAGTACGGTGGGCATCGGGAGGGAGCATACCAAAACGAAGGCCGGCGCGCCAAATTGAAGCAACCAGGGGACCTAAGACCAGATGACACCCGGGTCCTCGCCGATTGGGGAGTGCGCTTCCATACAAAATAGCTCCGACTGGCGGGATGCTCCGTAGCGATATCTGTCGCGCCACAATTGAGATAAGGCAACTTCAGGGCAGCACAATTGAAACAGGCGCGGCAATTGGAGTTGCGCTTCCGCGTGGGAGTGTTACGCCTTCCAGGTGAAATCGGTCTAAGGGATCGGGTCTTTCCTGGAAATCGCGTGCACGGTCAGCACTGTCAGAGTGATTGCGAGCGCCGGAGCTGCAGCAAGCCGCGGCGCGGTCTGTAAGTGTGCGCGACTACTGTTCAACAGAGCCCCCCATTCGGGGATCGAGGGATCTCCCGCGAGCCCTAGGAATGTGAGCGTTGTGACGGCTAAAAATGACCACGCCAGATAAGTGCCCGAGTAGGAGGCCAATTGAGGGAGCGAGTTGGGTAGTAGATGGCGGGAGGCAATCCAGAAACTACCGCCGCCGCTGGCCTGTGCGGCCATGACATAGCCCTCCGCCAGTTGCTTTTTCGCGATGGTCCGCGTGACTCTTCCGAAGCTTGGCGCGAACCCAATCCCCACCGCAAGGACCACTGCAGCGACCCCGGGCTCCCAGGCAGCGACGAAGAGCATAGCCAGCAGCAGTCCGGGAATGGCGAGCAGCACGTTGGAAATCCAGTTGACGGTACGCTCGTACCATCCGCCGATCATTGCTGCAGAGAACCCTGCCAGCCCACCGATCACCAGAGTCACGGCCGCGGCCAGTCCGGTTAGCAGCAGGCTTAATCGAGCTCCGTGGATCATCCGTGCCAGGAAGTCCCTTCCCAGTGCGTCCGCGCCAAGCAGCAGGCTGGATCTTGGAGAGGCCAGCGGATCAAACAGCGACTGATCAGGAGGGTTTGGGCTTAGCCATGGGGCTATGAGTGCGACCCCAAGCATCGCTACCAACCACCCCCACGCCAGACTCCTTGCCATTATCTGCTCCGGTTCATCCGGCTGCTATTTGAACGGGATATCCGCCTGAGCCCATCTAATCCGATTCCCGCAAACGTGGATCCAGGATCCAGCCCAACCCATCCGCGATGACCTGGCTGCCCACATAAATCAGGGCGGCAAGTGCCACAATGGCCTGCGCGACCGGGAAATCCGCTTGGAGGATCGAGCGCACGAGCGTCCGTCCCAGCCCGGGACGCGAGAACACGGTTTCTGTGACCACTGCGCCAGCGAACAGGAAGGCGGCTTCTAGAGCGATCAAGGCGATTGCTGCCGGCAGCGCCGGACGCAGAGCATGCCAGTACATCCTCCGCCCCCGGCGCAGTCCCCGAGCTTTAGCCGCCAGCATGAAGGGGGAGCTCAGGCTGGTATCGAGCCCGGAATGAACCGCTCGCGCAAAAGGACCGGCTGCCGCAAATCCCAATACTAGCGCAGGCAGCCACAGCTGAACTCCGCGTATCTGCCCGCGCGCGAGCAAGCTGACCAACAACAAGCTAATGACGCCCGTGGTCGCCACCGGGAGCGAGATCGCCAACCCGGAAAGCCCGGTCGCGATTCGCTGGACGGAAGGACGCGTTTTCCAGGTGCTGACGGACCCCAGCAGTATCCCCAGGGGCAGTGCGAAGGTCAGGCTGAGCGAAACCAGCTGGATGGTACTCGTCATCTGGGTGCCGATAATGGCGGATACGGATTGTCCAGAATAGAGCGAAACACCGAAGTCGCCTTTCGCTAGATGCTTAAGAAAGAGAAAGTACTGCTGGACAAGCGGAAGATCGTAGCCCAGACGGTGCCGAATGAGCTCCGCTTGATCTGGGGTAGTGAGACCCTGCGAAAGTAGACTGGCAATCGGATCTCCTGCCGCCAGTCGCAAGGCAAAGAAGGTAAGCGTGACGGCCGCCAGCGCGGTAAGCAACCCGCCGCCAAGGCGGCGCGCGAGGGTGGCTAGGGCCGCAACTCTAGGTCGATCAGATAAGGGAACCATCCCTGAGGAGAAAAGCGTAGTCCTTCCACTCTCTGGCTGGATCCGACCAGGTTCACATAGTCGCGGACCGGGAGGATCAGCCACTGGTCGAGTACGCGTCCGGCGAATTCCTGGTAGAGCTGCCTGCGAAGATCTGGGGAAGCAAACGATTCAGCGGCGGCCTCTAGTAGAGTATCAAGTTCCGTGTCGCGATACCCGCTCCAATTGAAGAAGCCCTCCGAATCGTAGAAGGGACGCAGCAGATCCGGATCCGTGCCAAACGCGTTCATTCCGATGGCGCTGTACTCACCCTGTGCCCTCGCGTCATTGAGCGGTCCAAATCCAGGGGCTACGGTCAGCGAGACATCGGCCCCTAGCTGCTGCCAGTCAGCCGCGATTAACTGGCCGACTTCCGGGTTCGAGCCCCAGAGTGGAACTACGAGATCCAGTCGAAGATCTGCATCCGCCATGCTTCGTACTCGATCGTCACCTGTGGTAGTCCACCCCACTTGCTCGAGTAAATCTGCGGCGAGCTCCGGATCATATTCGGGTAAGGTGGAACCTTCGGCAAACCCGAAGACGTCCGCAGTTAATGGGCCCTGCGCAACCGGAGAATATCCGCCAAATACCGTATCCACAATTTTCGCTCGATCGACGCCGAGCACGAGAGCCTGGCGCACTCGTTCATCGTCGGTCGGTGCGCGCTCGGTGTTGAAAATAAGCTGCAGCGGCTGACCGGGGATGGAAACCGGATCCACATTGAATTCGGACGACTCAGCCAACCGATCAGCCTCGTGGTGCGGCAGTTCGCCGATGATATCCACCTGACCTCCCTCGAGCGCCAGTGCACGCGTGGCCTTATCCTCGTAAAAGCGAAATGTGATCCGATCGATTGCGGGCTCTTTCCTGCGATAGATTTCTGGTGCCCACGCGTAATCGTCGTACCGTTCAAGCACCAGACGGTCATTGGGTAAGTATTCGACAAAGCGGAAAGGACCGGTTCCAATCTGATGGAATTGATATTCCGCAGGCCCCCAGGTCTCGAGCGCGCTCGGTGATGCCATACCTAGATACACCTGAGACAGAGAGTCGAGCAGGGGCGCATATGGGCGGTCCAGATGAAACACGATTTCGTTGGGCGCGGCTACTTCTACTTCCCTGAGCGGCCCCAACATTGCGGCCGCCTTCTGGGATCGATGGTCTGGATTCAGGACATACTCAATATTAGCCTTTACCGCCTCTGCATCGAATCGCGTGTTGTCGTGGAAGGTAACGTCCTCACGCAAGGTGAAAGAATAGGTCAGACCGTCCGGGGATATCGACCACTTTGTCGCCAGCCCGGGCACAAACTCACCAGTGGCCGGATCCTGAAAAACCAATGTGTCGTAAACGGAGCTGAGAGGAATTCCTAGCTCAACGGAGGCGTTGATATGAGGATCGATACCGGTGGGAGCCAATGTGAGGCCATAGGTGAGTTCGCTCTCATCGGTTGGAGCGGCGGTGCAGGCTGTGGCCAACCCTAGAGTGAGAATCGCGAATACGATCGGTCGCTTATGAGGACTCATTTTCGTGGGAGTTGAAGAGACCTGCGGGTCGAAGATCGCTCCGAAGGCGCGGCGAATCTTATCACGCGCGTTTCGGAGAGATTAGAATGCTGACTAATGAAGCTCACACCTGTCCGTAAACAGTACCTGGAAATCAAGAGCCAATACCCGGATGCCATCTTGTTCTTCCGGCTAGGGGACTTCTACGAGACCTTCGATCACGACGCCGAAGTCACCTCCCAGGAGCTGGATATCGTGCTCACTTCGCGCAAAGTGGCAAAGGGCGACCGGGTTCCGATGGCGGGCATCCCGTACCACGCGGCTGAAAACTATCTCATGCGGCTGATCGATAAGGGATATCACGTGGCGATCTGTGAACAGGTCGGTGAGGGCCCCATTCAGGGTCTCTTCCCGCGCGAAGTGGTTCGAGTAGTCACGCCCGGCACCGTCTTAGAGCCCGGCCTGTTGCCCGGGGATTCCAATAACTATTTGGCGGCAGTGGTCCTGGGTCGCTCAGCAGTTGGAGTGGCGTACGTAGATGTAAGCACCGGCGAATTTGCCGCGACTGAGATTGAGACCCATGAGCCGGCGAGCGCAATGCGGCAGGAACTCCATCGGCTCGCTCCTTCTGAGATCATCCACCCCGAATCTCTTCCGCTGAGCGATTCGCTCACCGGTCATCTAACTCCGCTATCCGAGTGGTATTTTTCTCCCGACTCGACGGAAGAGGGTCTCAAAACCCATCTGGGTGTGAGTCATCTGGACGGATACGGCCTGGAAGGGTTGCCGCTGGCGGTTCGGGCGGCCGGTGGAATCGTTCACTACCTCAAGGAAACTCAGTCTGCGGCACTGACCTTGCTGACCAGTCTATCCACTTATTCGACCGCCGACTTTATGGTGTTGGACGGGGCAACGCGGCGGAATCTCGAATTGACTCAGACCATCCGAAGCGGTGATGTCGAAGGTTCACTTCTTGGGGTTTTAGACGCAACTGTTTCTCCCATGGGACGGCGGACGCTGCGTGCCTGGGTAAATCGGCCGCTGGTCGACCGCAAGCGCATCGAATCGCGCCTCACCATGGTTCAATCCCTTTTCGATAATGGACTGTTGAGAGGGGAGCTACGAAGCGACTTGAAGCAGCTACCTGATCTCGAGCGGATTACCAACAGAGCGCTGGCCGGCGTCGCGGCCCCACGGGATTTAGATGCGTTACGGCAGGCACTTAAAGCCATCCCGGGCCTCAAGGTACAACTCGACGACGAACGGCTTGAGCAGCTTGGTGAGCGCCTCGATCCAAGTCAGCAACTTCTGGAGCAACTACAAATTGCCCTGGTCGACGAGCCTCCCGCCACGCTCAATCAGACTGGGATTTTTCGAACCGGATATTCAGAGGAATTGGATGGGGTGCTCGAAGCATCTAGAGAAGCGCGGGATTGGATCGCGGGTCTTGAATCCGAAGAACGGGGGCGAACGGGAATCAACAGCCTCAAAGTTGGATACAACAAGGTCTTTGGCTATTACATCGAAGTAACAAAAGCAAACGCGGAGAGTGTGCCGGACACCTACATCCGAAAACAGACTCTGGTCAACGCAGAGCGGTATATCACGCCCGAGATGAAGGAGTACGAAACCCGCGTTCTCTCGGCAGACGAGGAAATCCGGGGGATTGAACGGGCATTGTTTGACGCTCTATGTCGCAGAATCGGCGAGAGCGCTCCCAGGTTGCTGGAAGCCGCGCGGGCAATCGGTGAATTGGATGCGTTGAGCGGCCTGGCAGAAACTGCCTCCAGGCGGGCTTGGGTGCAGCCGAAGGTCGTGGATGGCCATGCACTTGAGATTCGAGAAGGCCGCCATCCAGTGGTTGAAGAGTTCACGCCACGCTTCGTTCCCAACGATGCAGTGCTCGAAGATGGCGAGCGAATCCGGGTCATCACGGGCCCCAACATGTCCGGCAAATCCACTTATCTCAGGCAAGTGGCATTGATCATGCTGATGGCGCAGATGGGCAGCTTCGTGCCTGCCCGATCAGCAAAGATTGGATTGGCAGACCGTATCTTTTCACGAATAGGGGCTCAGGACGAGATTCATGCCGGTCAGTCTACTTTCATGGTCGAGATGCTCGAAACCGCCAATTTACTGCACAACGCGACTGACCGCAGTCTGCTCATCCTCGATGAGATCGGTCGTGGAACGAGCACGTACGATGGTTTGTCGATCGCCTGGGCAGTGGTGGAGTTCGTCCACAGCCACCCTCGACTGCGATCGCGTGCGCTGGTTGCCACTCACTACAATGAGTTGACGCGGTTGGCGGAAAACCTACCTGGGGTACGCAACTTCAACGTTGCCGTGAGTGAGGAGAGGGGGAAGGTCGTCTTCTTACACAAGATCGTCCCTGGGGGAGCGGATAAATCCTATGGGATCCATGTGGCGGAGTTGGCCGGCCTCCCGCGCAGCGTCATTCAGCGCGCGCAAGAGCTGTTGCTTGAGCTCGAGGAGCAGGGGGAGGGGGATCGAGATTCTATTTCCTCACAGCTGCCACTCTTTTCCAACAGTAATGCGATGCTTGACGATCTCGAGGCGCTTTCAATTGATGAGCTGACTCCGCTCGAGGCTTTAAACCTGCTCTATGAGTGGCAACAACGTTTGCGAAAATCTCAATAGGGACGCCGGTGACTCTTGATGGAATCAAAGAGCGCCCAGCAGGGCGCTTATTTGTTGGAGGGAGCCTTAGATGTTATCTCTTCGGTCCTGCGACGGTCTGTAACGATTCAATTGCCGCAAAGCTCGGCTCGCCTGAGCAGCGCTCAATAGCTTGATATCTTAGGGGGTAGTTTCATACACGAGATCCGGGTACTCCTGCTTTACCTCTTCTGCGCCTTCTAAGCCAAGCGCTTCTAGCAGCTCAAGAATTAATCCCGCCTTCTCTTCCGCGTCCCTACGGGACCAGGTACGGCTCTTAATCTCCAGAAAATGGCCATCCGTCTGCGGAAGGTTGAGCTTATCGATGTTGATAAAGAACTCATTTTCTTTGAAGCGCACCAGCCATCGCAATCGATCTTTGTGAATCGCAAAGTCGTGATTTGGATTGAAGTACTCTCGATAAAAGCGCTCGCTGTGCGTAGCAGGAGCGATGAACCGTGACCGTGAGAGCAGCACCGATTGAGCATACTCGCGCTCGGCGGCGGGGCCAATCAACGTCAGACGGTAGCGGACGTTGTAGACCATACCGCTGTCGTCAACGAATTCGTCCTCCCGGTAACGCAGCCTGCCACTTTCGGGATCGTCGAAAATGTAGTAGGTGTCGTACTCTCGGTAGTGCACCGATCGCACGACGTATAGATCGTCGGAATTGAGATACTCGAGAAGCGCATAGGGTTCCGGCAGTCGGATCTTGATCTGAACCTCGTAGCTCTCCTCCTGCTCAGCACCGCCAATGGCAATCAACTTTGAAAGTACCGAATCTTCACGCTCGATAAGGAATTCATCGATGCGTTTGGCATATTCCGCTGCCGCTTGAAGGGGTTGCTCGGTATCAATCGTCTGGAGCTCCCGCTCCTTAAGCAGCCAGCGTCCCTCCACCATGACATCGGTTACATCGGTCGACTTCGTCGCATAGACCAGCCGCGAATAGATAGCGTCCGGGTCATGGTCGAAGTGCGGCTGAGAATGGAGAGTGTCAAGGTCAACCAGCACTAAGTCGGCGCGCTTGCCGATTTCCAGCGAACCCGTCAAATGATCGATGTGCAGCGCCTTGGCTCCTTGGCGGGTGGCCATGGCCATGACCTGACGCGCGGGAGCTGCGGTCGGATTGTGGGTGGTGGCCTTTGCTATGAAGCTTGACAGCCGGAGCTCCTCAAACATGTCCAGGTCATTGTTGGAGGCCGTGCCGTCCGTGCCGATGCCCACGTGAACGCCGTGCTCGAGCATCTCTGTGACAGGTGCAAACCCAGAAGCAATCTTCAGGTTGCTCGATGGGTTGTGTGAGACACCGGCTCCTGCGTGTTGCAGGGTGACGATTTCACCCCCATCGATGTGAACGCAGTGGGCGGCCAGGACCTTAGCTTCGAATAGCCCTAGCTTCTTGACCCAGGGGATAACTGGCATGTCGTAGGCTTCACGCCAGTCCTCGACCTCCTGCAGTGTTTCAGAAATATGAATATGAAGCGGTACGTCGAACTCAACCGCGAGCGTGGTGCAATCTTGTAGGATTTCCTCGGTGCAGGTGTATGGAGCATGCGGTGCAACCGATGGAACGATCAATGGGTGTCCCAACCAGCGCTCGATGAATTCACGCGTCGCGGCCAGGGAATCCTCATAGGCCTCGGCATCCGGCGAAGGAAATTTCAGCACCGTCTGACCCAGGACGCCGCGCATTCCAACTTCCGCCACCACTTCCGCGACCGTGTCCTCGAAGTAATACATGTCTGCAAAGCAGGTAACTCCGCTCTGGATCATTTCAGCACAGGCGAGCAGGGTACCTAATCGGCAGAATTCAGGCGTCACAAACTCTCGCTCCACGGGCATGATGTAGCCCAGGAGCCACACATCTAGGCGGCGATCGTCGGCCAACCCGCGCAGGAGTGTCATCGGTGCATGAGTGTGCGCGTTGATCAAGCCCGGGATCATTACCTTGCCTCCACAATCAACGACGGATTTCGCTTGGAATTCCGCCTCCAAGTCTTGTGTGTGGCTGACCGCTACGATTTCGCCGTCACGTACGGCGACGGCTCCATTCGGAAACAGCCGGAAC
>JBHIBY010000092.1:0-8732 GCA_046759305.1 Anaerolineales bacterium | reverse complement strand
GATGAGGGTGTTGGTCTGCCGCTTGTAGTGACGCTTGGCTTTGGCCCGATTGCCGCAACTCTCCATACTGCACCACTTCCTGCTGTGGTTGCGACTCGTGTCAAAAAACAAATACCCGCAACCACGATCCTCGTCAGCACAAATTCCAACCCGGTCAAGATGACTTGAGGTCAGCAGCTCTGCCGCACTGTGCGCGATGGGGCCCAATACCCAATCCAGTGAGTCGCTCCCCCACTCCCACTGAAATCCTTCGGGGGATGGTCTGACGTGAAGATTGCTCGACGCTTCCTGGTGAATTTCGTTGATCAGCGCCAAATCCTTATTCGTCGGTTTTTCGCCTTCTGCAACCGCCTTAAAAATACGAAAAGTGGCCTCTCGCATAGCGTGCGCGCGCTTGAATACAGCTTTGGTCTGCTCCGGCCGTTTGGCGGCATCGGCAAGTAAAGACAACGCCACGTTTTCATTGATAAGACCGGCAGCCTGGGACCATCCCACGAGATCTGAATAGTCAGTGAGCAAATCATCTGGTGCGGAACTCAGATGCCATTCGGCCGTATTGGCGAAGTCCAGCGGCAGCATCCCGCCGTCAAAGTCCCATTCCCGTTCAGAAAAACTCTCATTAGTCATCACAATACTCGAATTCTAACCGATAATTAGCCGTTGACAGGTTAGGATACTTGTGTTAGATTCTAACCATCATGGAGATTATAGAAGGTTTGGAGACACTTGTCCAGCCATTGGAGGATCAATGCTCGAACTAGAACTTATAGCAAGGAGTAGGCAGGAAGACATGCAAAGGGAAGTCGAACAAACTCAGATCATGCGAGAGGTAGCATGGCCCCAGTCACCCCTCCAACAAGCCGTCACGCGATTTTCACGCTCCTTGATCCGGCTGGGCGAGTGGTTGATCCATCAAATGGGCAAGAGGCCGCCCATACGGAAAGGGGACAAACTGGCCTGGGATGGCACAAATGAATAGCGTTGCTCTGTACACCATCACGGTCGCAATTTGGGGTTCTACATGGTTGGCCATTCGCTACCAGCTGGGGACAGTCGCGCCCGAACTTTCCATCGCATACCGATTGGTTCTGGCTTCAGCGATCTTGTTCGCGTACAGTGCAGTCAAACGCTTGCCACTTCGATTCAGCCGGAAGGCTCACCTTTCGTTCGGGGCTCAAGCCTTGTTCCTCTACTCGCTCAATTACTTAGCCATATACCTTGCTGAAGCATATCTGCCGAGCGGGCTGGTGGCGATTGTGTTCTCCACCATTATCTTTCTCAATGTAGTGTTTGGATCCGTGATACTTCGTCTGAAGGTCAGGCCGTATGTGCTTTATGGCGGGTTGCTCGGCATGGCCGGGCTGGCGCTGGTGTTCTTGCCTCAGCTTCAATCGTCCGATCTCTCGGGTGGGGCGCGGACAGGACTCTTACTGGCTCTGACAGGGACGATCCTAGCGTCGCTTGGAAACATCACCTCTGCACGAAACCAGAAACGCGGATTACCGGTGGTTCAAACGAATGCATACGGAATGCTGTATGGTGCGCTCATCATGATCGTGGTGTCGTCACTCCGTGGAGCATCGTTGGAATTTGATACGTCGCCTTCCTACCTGCTATCCCTGGCATATCTGGCGCTCTTCAGTTCGGTCATCGGCTTCGGAGCATATCTGACGTTGCTTGGGCGCATTGGATCCGACCGAGCAGCGTATGTGACCGTGCTCTTTCCGATGGTCGCTCTCGCCCTGTCTACATGGCTCGAGGGTCTGAGCTGGTCGTTCCCACAAATTGTCGGTGTCGGTCTGGCGCTTTTCGGAAACCTCTTCGCTCTGGGACGCATCCGCGAGCTTAGAATTCGACGCCAGTGGAAAGCTGCCAGCGCCGCAGATTAGCCCCTTTGGGATACTTCAAAACATCCAAAAACACCCCTGGTCGAGGGTGTTTTTTTGTCTTGTTGCCCTCCGTATGGATAAAGAATTCGGTTGTCGTCCCGCGCCACATCTTAGTCAAAATGCGCAATTAGATGGCTGCAGGCCACCCCTGTCGGAACGAAGACGATTGTTGCTTTCGTGCAGGCCGGCGCTCCTTTAGAGTTTCCAATCGGATGGCGAGGTCCTCAACGCTAGCTAAGTTGTGAACGGGTAAAAAGTCGTCAACGAAGGGTAGAGCGGCTTGCAGACCTCGTGTGAGAGGCTCATAGTCTGGAGACCCGAGCAGCGGATTCAGCCATATCAACCGGAAGCTGCTTCGCTGCAGGCGAGCCATCTCAACGTGAAGTAAGTCGACATCGCCACGGTCCCACCCGTCGCTTACAAGCAAGACCACCGCCCCGCGCGTCAATACTCTGCGTGCCCAAAAAAAGTTGAATGTCTTAAGAGCTTGACCAATCCTTGTGCCTCCGGACCAGTCCGGGACACGCTGCGCGACCTTACCCAATGCAAGTTCGACATTATGTCCGCTCAGCTGACGGGAAATTCGGGTGAGTCGAGTACCAAAGACGAAAACCTCAGTCCATTGCTCCAAGCTCTCGGATAGTCCGAAAACGAAGTGCATCAAGAGAGAGGAATATCGCTCCATGGAACCGCTGATGTCGGCAAGCACCACCAGCCGACGAGGTTTTCGGCGGAGTTTCCGCCGGAGTACCCGCAGCGATTCCCCCTCATACCGCATACTCTGGCGCAACATGCGCCGAACATCGATGTCTGGTCCGCTCCCGTGCCCCCACCGCCTTGACCGACGTTGACCCAGCTTCCAAGCCAACTCCAATAGCAGCGGTTTGATCGCTGCAAGTTCATCGGCGTCGAGCTCCGCGAAGTCCTTTTCTCGCAATACTTCTTCTGGGCTGTATCGCGTGGCCCCGACCGGGGATTCAGACACAGGCGTCTCTGGTTCCGTGATCGAGATTGGTTCGCTCGACTCGGAGTGCATGTCGGGAGCCTCTGGTCCGATTTCCAGCCTCCAGCCCGAGCTCGCCTGCCAAAACTGGTCAAACACTCGGTCGAATGCTGCAAGATCCTGTTGCCTCCGTACGAGCAATGCTCGGGCCGAGTGATAGAAATCCTGCTTATGATCAAGCGGAAACCATTGAGTCGCCTTGACCAGGTTGCTGACTCCGTCCGGTTGGACATCCAGGCCTAGAGCACGGAGCACTCGTCCAAAGTAAAGCAGGTTGTGAAGAAAGTATCCGGATGGTTCAGTCACCGAGATCCTTGCCTGAACGCTCGAGAATGTGGCTGAAAGCAAGAGACACCATTGCGGGTGCCTCTCTTGGTCAGGTAGCGGGGGCCGGATTCCCTGGCCTGACCGCCAGCCTGCGGCCGCAAGGCAGGGCAGGCGAACCCACAGGTTATGAGCCTGAGTTCTGGTACTGGCACCTCGGCCCGCCAGGTACTCGAGATGGTGCAACCCTGAGATCTGTGGTTTCAATTGGCCTGGCGAGTTGTGGTGTTCGAATCAATCATACACCACCAGCATTCTTCCTACGCAAATCGCCCAAAGAGCCGCACCGCTAGTATCGTGGCGGCCCATTTCTCAAGCGAGCGTGCGATAATCGCTCGCTAGATTTCCGTGGTGCCGTCCACGATTTTCAGCATCGGCGCGGTGCGGTACATCCGCTCTATCGAGAAAGGGGCGCGCAAGCCGTAGCCCCCGAGTGCCTGCATCCAGGTGGCGGTGGCCCTCACCGCCGCATCAGGTGCAAAGCGCTTGGCGTGCGCAGCGGCGAGCGTGCCCTCGAGGGTCCCAAACAGCGAGGCCGCCTGCCTATAGAGCAGGCGACTGGCCTCCAGGTCGGTTTCGATGTCGGCCAGCATCCAGCGGACACCCTGGAAGTCTAGCTCGCGCTGTCCAAACAGTTCACGACCTCGAGCGAAGCTTAGCGCGGTTTCCAGCGCGGCTGACATCAGCCCACAGCAATCGGCAGCTATCGATGTTCGCGCGATATCAACCGCCATTAGTGCACCGCTGAGCCCCTTCCCGGGCGGCAAGATGACGTTGTCAGGGGGCACGGTGACGTTTTCCAGCGACATGTCGGGAATCGGCAAGAAGGGGGATGTGAGCTTTGGGGATGCAGAATAACACGCGCGCGGGCTTGAGCCGAATTAGCTCTGGCCCGGGGAGGGGGAAGGTCCAAGTCTAAGGGCGCGGAGGACCAAGTTCGCTTGAGGACGAGGCACTCCAATTCTGTAGGGCTCGCTAGCCACCTTGAACCACTTCACGGACGCTCTCGACGATCTCTGGATTCGCTAGAGTCGTCACGTCGCCGATGTCCCTCCCGTTGGAGATAGAGGTTAAAACCCGCCTCATAATCTTTCCGGACCGAGTTTTGGGCATGTCTGGCACGATGTGGACGTGCTTTGGTCTGGCGATCTTTCCCACGGACGTCTCGATGGCCTGAACCACCATGCCTCTGATCTTTTTGCTCGGTTTGTAGCCCGGTTTGAGAGAAACATAGATGTCGGGCACACGCCCCTTGATCTCGTCCCTGAGGGGTACGACGGCCGCCTCCGCAATTTCCGCGACCTCCAGGCAGGCGGATTCCAATTCTTTAGTGCCCAGTCGGTGACCGGCGACATTGATGACATCGTCTACTCGGCCCAAGATTCGATAGTAACCATCTTTCGCCAGAACAGCCGCGTCGCCTGTGAAGTACGGCCAGTCGCGCCAATCCTTGCTGCTCACGTCTTTACAGTACTTGGCGTAGTAGGTCTCTACGTACCGCTTCTGGTCGCCCCAAATTGTCTGGAACGCCCCCGGCCACGGATTTTGGATGCAGATGTTGCCGGCGATTCCGGATCCCGGCTCGACCAGCTTTCCATCCTCATCGTAGATGACAGGATGGATCCCAGGGACCCCGGGACCCGTGCTACCGGGCTTCATAGATTGAATTGCCGGCATCGTGCTGCAGAGAAACCCGCCCGTCTCCGTTTGCCACCAGGTATCGACGATGACGGCCTTGCCCTTCCCAACCGTGTGGTAATACCACCGCCAAACCTCAGGTTCGATGGGCTCTCCAACGGTGGTCATGTGCTTAAATTGAAACTTGTATTTTCGGGGCTCCTCCGGGCCGGCTTTTCTCAACATCCGGATTGTGGTCGGTGCGGTATGGAAAATGTTCACGTTGAGCCGTTCGGCGATTCTCCATGGACGACCCGCATCCGGACACGTCGGAACGCCCTCATATATGACGCTCGTTGCGGCCAACGATAAGGGACCATAAACAATGTACGAATGTCCTGTGATCCAGCCGATGTCGGCCATGCACCAATAGACATCTTCCGGATGGATGTCTTGTACGTATTTGGAGGTGCCGGCGACATAGGCCATATAGCCGCCTGTGCTATGCTGGCAACCCTTTGGCTTTCCTGTGGTCCCGCTGGTATACATGAGGAACAGCGGAGCCTCCGCTGGCATGGTAATGGGATCGACTTCCTGGCCGGCGTAGTCTTTGAGGACATGTTCCATAACGAAGTCCCGGCCCTCGATCATTGGCGCCTTTGACACATATTTCCCGGGATATCGCCTCCAAACCAATACTTTCTCAATCTTTTGACCTTCGCTTTCCGCAACCTCAACGGCTTGGTCAGACTTCGCCTTGTGATCGAGGAACTCTGAATTCCTATAATATCCATCTATGGTGATCAGCACGCGACTTCCCGAGTCCGCGATCCGCTCGCCGCATGATTTGCCACTAAAACCACCGAAGACCTCCGAATGAATAAGACCAAGACGAGCGCATGCCAGCATTGTGATCGGGAGCTCCGGAACCATCGGTAGATGTAGGGTTACGCGGTCGCCGGTCTTCAGGCCAGCGAAGTCGCGTAGCAGGGCTGCGACCTCGTTGACCCTAGCATAGAGCTCCTGATAGGTGATCACGACGTGTGGTTCGTCCTCAGGCTCCGGCACATAGATGATGGCGGCCTTGTTCTTGAACCGCGGCAGGTGTCTATCGACACAGTTGTAGCAGGCATTGATCTTGCCGCCGACGAACCACTTCCAGGATGGCGGCTCGCTAGTGTCCAGAGTCGTATGCCAGTACTGGTACCAGGTCAACAGATCGGCATATTCCTTATAACACTCCGGAAAATCATCCAAGCCGAACCGATCGTAGATCTTGGGATCGGCCACGTTCGCCTGGGCGATGAACTGGGGAGAGGGATGAAAATATTCCTCCTCTTGCCAGTGAACGGCGATCTGCGCTTCGCTGACCTCAACAGACTCTTTGTCACTCACGATGTCACCTCCCTTTTATGGAGTGTAGAGGGTGAGCTGAATAACTGGCTCTTCAGGATTCGGCGGGTGGATCCCCGGGAAGTCCCAAAGATTCAATTTTCCTATCAGGTTAATAACTAGTGCGGGTAGCCCAGTGTGATCAGGGCCTCCGCGATTTCGTCCAGGATCAGGGGGTCGTCGATCGTAGCCGGTATCCGGTGTTCGACTCCATCGGCGATATTCTTCATGGTCCCGCGCAAAATCTTACCCGACCGCGTCTTGGGGAGGCGCTTCACGATGGTCGCCAGCTTGAAGGAGGCAACGGGACCGATCTCCTCGCGCACCATCAGGACAAGCTCCTGAATGATCACATCGTCGGCGCGCGCTACGCCGGCCTTGAGAACGGCGAAGCCTAACGGAATCTCCCCCTTGATCTCATCTGCTACCCCAACGACCGCACATTCGGCCACATCAGGATGGGAAGCCAGCACTTCCTCCATCCCCCCGGTAGACAGACGATGCCCAGCTACGTTGATAATGTCGTCTGTGCGGCCCATGATCCAGAGGTAGCCGTCCTCGTCCTTGTAGCCGGCGTCGGCCGTCACGTAGTGACCAGGATAGGCGTCAAGATAAGACTCCTGGTAGCCCGCATCGTTGTTCCACAGCGTTGGCAGACAGCCGGGCGGAAGCGGTAGCTTGACGACGATATTCCCGATTTGATTGGCCGACAGCTCCTTGGCGTTATCATCCAGCACGCGCACGTCATAGCCCGGGACGGCCTTCGTACACGAACCTGGCTTGACCGGCAACATCTCGATCCCGATACAGTTCGCGCCAATCGGCCAGCCCGTTTCAGTTTGCCACCAATGATCGATCACCGTGGCGTTGAGCTGCTTCTGTGCCCACACCAGGGTGTCGGGATCAACGCGCTCACCGGCAAGGAAGAGCGTCCGGAAGCGGCTCAGGTCGTACTTGCGGATGAATTCGCCGTTGGGATCTTCACGTTTGAGGGCGCGGATGCCCGTTGGCGCGGTGAATAAAACGTTCACGCCATGCTGCGAGATGACGCGCCAGAACGCGCCCGGGTCCGGCGTGCCGACCGGCTTGCCCTCGTACAAAATGCTTGTGCAGCCCTGGAAGAGCGGAGCGTAGACGATGTAAGAGTGGCCTACAACCCAGCCCACGTCGGAGGCCGCCCAATAGACCTCGCCGGCATCCACCCCGTAGATGTTTTTCATGCTCCATTTGAGCGCGACGAGATGACCGCCGTTATCGCGTACAACGCCTTTGGGAATGCCTGTGGTGCCGGAGGTGTAGAGGATATAGAGTGGGTCGGTTGCGGCGACCGGTACGCAGTCGACAGGCTCCGCACTTGCCATAAGTTCCGACCAATCGAGATCACGCCCGGCGATCATGGATGCCTGTTCCTTGGGCCGTTGGAGGACGATACAGCGTCCGGGCTTGGCTACAGCGATCTCGATGGCTTTGTCGAGCAGCGGCTTGTAGGGCACGATCCAATCCACTTCGATACCACAGGATGCGGAGACGATGAGCTTCGGCCTGGCGTCGTCGATACGAGTCGCCAGCTCGTTGGCGGCAAAGCCCCCAAACACGACCGAGTGGATCGCCCCGATGCGGGCGCAAGCGAGCATCGCAATCACCGCTTCGGGCACCATCGGCATGTAGATAATCACCCGGTCGCCCTTTTGAACACCCTGGCCAGCGAGAACACCTGCAAAGCGCGCCACATGGTCGAGCAGTTCGCGATAGGTGAACGTCTTTACCGTCCCAGTGACGGGGCTGTCGTAGATGAGCGCTGGCTGGTCAGCGCGGCCGTTTTTCACGTGCAGATCGATGGCGTTGTAGCAACTGTTCACGACGCCGCCCGTAAACCAGCGATAAAAAGGATCGCGCGAGTCATCAACCACCTTATCCCACTTCTTGTACCAGTGAACATCTTCGGCCGCTTGCGCCCAAAAGCTTTCCGGGTCATTTAACGATTGCGCAAAGATTTCCTCAAGACTGCCAGGCATAGCTTCAGCCTCCCATATTGGTCAGGGATTCTGTCCTATCGCTCCCTATGCTGTCCTCAGCGCAGATAACCCAGCGGCGGACGGCGGCTTGAGTGTTATGGATACCAAGGTGCATTTCACTTTATTGGCGGCAAGAGCGGTTGGTGTGCCAGATGCGTGGCGCGACGAGGGCGCCGCGCTTTTGGCATCACCACATCCGTTGGCGAGGACGCCGACGGGAGCCAAGATTGACCAACAGTTATTAACTGGAGGCCTCCAAGGTGATTTCGGAGGCCTCCAGTGTTGCAGCGTATGGCCAGACGGAAAGCGAACGGCTAGCCAGCCCGCTCTGCCGCTGCAGCGATGGCCCGTCTCACATAAACTGGCGCCATGGCCTTACGGTAGTCGGCGCTGGCGTGCATGTCGTCCAGGATTTCGTCGCCAAGATCGTTTTGAACCGCTTCCGCTGCGACGTCTATGGTTTCTGCGTCCAGCTTGTTGCCGACCAGGGCC
>JBHIBY010000091.1:0-8806 GCA_046759305.1 Anaerolineales bacterium | reverse complement strand
TGGTCGGCCGATTCTACCGAGAGGAGTGCGGCGTGCGAGCTCATCAACCCCGATATCTGACCATCGCTCCATCCCAGCCCTAAGCATGGGCGTGTCCACGGCGCCGGGAAGCAGCGCGTTTACACGAATTCCATCGGCAGCAAGCTCCAAGGCCATCGCCCGCGTTAGCGCTACCACGGCGCCTTTGCTCGCCGCGTAAGCGGCAATGCCTTCTGACGTTGCGATGGCATGTACCGAACTGATGTTCACGATTGCGCCTGCTCTGCGCATCAGGTGAGGATGAGCGTATCTGCTCATCAAAAAAACGGACCGAAGATTTGTGCCCAGTACGTTGTCCCATTCCTCTGGTGTCGTATCGATCATGGATTTGGTCAATTGGATCGCCGCGTTATTGATCAACGCGTTGATAGGATCTTGAATCCGGTTGAAAAGCTCTTCGACCTGCTCTGGATCGGCGGCATCGACCTGCAGCAGGTCCTCTGCCGATTGCTTATCGATACCGATTACCTGCCAACCAGAGGACTTGAAGGCCTGGAGGATCGCGCTGCCGATTCCACGCGCCGCACCAGTGACCAAAGCAATTTTTCGTGAACTCAACCTTCGTCTACCTCCTGAAATTCGAAGCTTGGCGGCTGTATTCCAAGCCCTCGAAATAGGTTTTCTATCGTGCTCCGATGGACCGCACGGCGGACCGCCTGCCCGCCATTTGCGTTGTGCGGCGATAAAAGGAGATTGGGCATCGATCGTAGCGGACTTCCGAGAGGCAGCGGCTCGTCCTCGAACACATCGAGTGCAGCTCCGGCAATAGTCCGATTGCGAAGAGCCTCCACTAACGCAGCTTCATCAACTACGGCCCCCCTCGCAGTGTTTATTAGAACCGCGTCCGACCGCATCTTGCTAAATGCTGTCTCATCAATTAAGTGGTAGGAGGTGGGATTCAGGTCACAATTCACACTGACAAAGTGCGAACGCTCGAGGAGCTCATCCAGCTCCACCATTTCGGTCTTATTTTCAAGCACTACTGCTTCATCGATGTCGTTGCCGACGGTCGCCATACGGAACGCGTTTGCACGCTCGAGTATTGCGCTGCCGATATTCCCCACACCGATGACGCCGAGAACACACTCATTCAGGGCGCGCACTGGAAGCTTGTTCCATCGTCCGGCCTTCATGTTGTGATCGGAAAGATGAATTCCTCGCGCAAAAGACAGAAGAAAGCCCATCACAGTGTCTGCGACCGGGTGCGTGAACGCATTCGGCGTGTTATAGACTTGCACGCCTAGCTCTTCAGCCGCTTGCCGGTCTATCGAGTCAATTCCCGTGCCCCATTTGGAAACCACCTTTAGCTGCGGTGCGGCCGCCTGCAGAACTCTGGCGGTGAACATATCGTCTCCGCAGATCGCCCCGTCCACATCTTCAATGTAGGTCAGGAGCTGCTCCTCGTCCAGCCGCTCCTTTACATCTGCCAGCTCGATGCTAAGGCCAGCGCGCTCAAGAACCGGACGAATTTGCGCAATGTCGTCAATGACGTACGGAGCGCTAATAAGTATTTTCATTCGGAGTCACAATCGATGGGCACAAGCGAGAAGTCATACGGGGCATCATAGGTAGAGAAGTAGCTTTCATCCTGAAGGAGAGGCAGGTCTGCCTGAAATACTCGGTCGAACAGTAGACGGAATGTGTTGACCGGTGAGATGCTTGAGCTGAACGGCTCGCCACCACCCGGGAGTCTGATCGCGTTGAGAATGCTCATCCGATCCGTCGACGAACCATGCCCCGGTCCGTGATCTCCCTGAACAATGATGATGGGCGGCACTTCTGAGGTATGGATCAGCTGCTCGACGACCTTTTCCACTCGGCCGTTGAGATAGATCACCTGATCGCGGTAGCCCTCGATATACTCGGCGCCTGTTACGGATCCGCCATCTGCGACGGAATCTCTAAAGCCTCCGGAAGGGTCGAAGATAAACGGCGGATGAGGTGAAACAATGTGGGCAAATACGAATTTCGGGCCTGAGATTTCCGCGGCCTCTTCAAGTTGATCGAACACAAACTTAACTCGATCGTAATGTTGCTCAGCTGACTGATCAAAATCTCGAGCGAGGAACTCGGGCAGCGTCTGAGCTTGGTCAATAAGCGCCCATGCTGCAGTGGATCGGAGCAGAGTAACCTCGAAGACGCTCAGACCCACCTTCCCGGACTTTGGAGGTGCGAGATAGAGATCAGCGTCCTCGAACTCGCTCCATCTGAACCCCGTTTCAAATGCCACGGTCTTGTATCCAAGTTCCTCGAATACGCGCCGGACTCGACTGTTCCGGATAAGCGGCCACATTTCGGAGCGATCTTTTACCTGCTCCGTAAAGGTGTCTCCTAGTTCGTTGATGTAGTTGAGGTTCAGCGCTGTTGAGAAGGTCAGCTCAGTCTGAGAATAGTTGCTCATACTGCATCCCGCGACTTGGAAACCTAAGCTCTCAAGCTGTGATAGGTAGTTGGTGTTGTCTAGATCGAACTCGCGTTGAAGCACATCCTGCCGTCCGTACGCATCTAGCACGATGTAATAGACATCCGGCATCGGATCGGGCGCTGTCAGCTCGAGACCCAAGTTTTCGGCCTCCGCTGAATTATTTCGCACTCCAAGCTCAGAGCTCAGCAATTGCACCAGCGGAATCGCGACGGCTACAAGGGCCACCACATTCAGAGCGGGTGTTACGCTACGCTTGCCTCGGATAGCTAAGATCGCTCCGATTACCAGAAACCCAAGCCACAACGGCACCAGGTAGCGGTGTCGTCCCAAACTAGTTTCCGCGACTCGAACTTCGCTCAGCAGGTCGTAGGCCGGTCCATAGCTGTAGAAGAGAACGATCATCAGGCTTGCTATCAATCCGGCCGTGGCCCAACTGCGTATGATGAGCCGCAAGACTACTAACAGGCCAAGCGCGGCTACAGTGGAGAGTGCGAATGCCCGAAACCCAAGGATCGGCCTGACCTGACCAATGTTGTGATTTAACAAGGTCAGCACGGGGTAGGCTGCAAGCAAAAGTGGATGGACCGGATAGCTGCTCCACTTCATCTATGCTACTGTCTCTCCATCAAATACAACACGCGATCGGTACCGGCAATTGCCTGCGAATCATGCAGACGGAAGGTCATTCCGAAGGCATGCTCGAACCCCTCTTGAGAATAATCGTGGAAGATGTCTTCCCGGCTAACCAGCAGCTTCTTTACTTGTGGATCCTCTTTGGGCACGAACTCAACTAATGCCCAGCGACCGCAGTCAGCCAGAAACCCCGCCAGTTCCTGGAGCGGAATATTGTTGCCAATGGCTAGATGATGGACTAACGCCAGCGCTAGCACCATATCGGCCGGGCCGCGATCGAGCAGTGAAGCCCGTTCACGGTGGGACCAACCTAGCCCAGGGCTTGGATTGGTGAGATCCAATACCAGAGGCAGAATGTGCCGTTCTTGTTGCTGGCGGACTTTGGCGTAGTTGCGCTCAACCGCTCCATGATCGTAATCAAACGCGACGGTCGACGATCCCTGATTGCTGGCTATGCGGCTGAATTCCCCGATGTTCGCTCCCAGGTCCCACACCGTATTCGGCTTACCTCGTTTAATGTAATCTGTGACGGTCTCCAACTTCGAAGCAAATGCTGCATCACCGTACTGATGAAACTCATCGTAGCTCTCCCACGCTGATGCTTTCTCGGGGAGCGACAATCTTTCTATTGCTCGGCGCAAGTTATCGATTAAGCCCAGATGCGCTGACATCGACATTATGCGCCGCGAGCCACTCGGATCCGCACCTGCGAAGCGCCTTTCGGCGGAAGCATGCAGATGGATATGGGTAAGCAGTGGGAACGAAAGGCGAGTATGCCAGGGCAAAAGGCGACTGGCGAGCGACAACGGAACTCCATCGATGTACGCCCTTGCCAGAAGCCCCAGGCCAGGATCCCTCTTGGCCATGAGTGCGAGAGGCGCTAGAAAGTGTCGGCAGAATTGTCGATAGGCGACCCACGGCCGGCTGACATCGAATCGCTCGAAGGACAATGTATCGATAAGCAAGGGCTTGCCTTGGTGGAATTGGATATTGTAGGCACTCGCATCTTTGAGTGACATGGTTCGGTTCAGTGCCCGCTCATGGATATTGAGGGTTACCAATGCAGCATCCTTCAACTGGCTGAAGCACCATTCGTAAGGATAGGAGATAAACCCGACCGGTTCCGGGGCAATGATCAAATAGGTATCGGAGTCATGCGATTCACTCTCGGCAGTGGTGTGTTTCACCATCAATTCCGATTCCGCCAGCTCTTCATACAGCCCCGAATCGATCAGCATGTCAAATTCGTCACGATAGGAGTTCGAGACCCGGCGATAGAGCTTGCCACGCCGTGTGAAGACAAATCCACTTGGGTCCCGAAAGGACGAAGGAAGCCGACTAGGTTCTATTTCGTTACTCATTTCACCGCTTTATGTATTAAAACGGCCTTCAGCCACACCTTATTCACGATGGAGGATCTCCTCACTGTCTGATACTTCTTGCAGCTCTTCGAACTTGATGCGATTGCGACCAGCCAACCTGTTTCTCAGCACACCTGATACCTGCTAGTGACTAGCTTCGCGACTGCATTATTGATTCCGCCAGCCGAAAATCTGCTTCATTGTCCATATCGACCGCTTCGCGCGGATCGATTTCATAGAGATAGGGAGAGTCTCCAATACGGTTCCTGCGATCCAGAAATGTCTGGCGCTCAAATATATAGATGCAGGAGTTCTCCTCGTACACCGGCTCAAGGTCTTGCGTCCGCTGAAGAACTGCAAGGTCATGATTGATCGGGTTTCCTTCTCCATCCCACAGCCTCGATTGGAGCTTCGTTACCCCGAATAAGGAGTCCTTCACTGGAAAGCTGTCATGAAATACTTGGAGTGCATCTTGGATCGTATCCGGGCGCAGTAGAGGGTTAGTGCTGTGAGTTTGAAGGTAGACATTGGACTTCACCTGACTGACGTCGTGCAGCAGAACTTCGTTCATCGGCGTCGTTCCCTCGGTAAGGTGTTCGGGGCGTTCAACAAAGTGAACATCAGGATACTCTGAGTGGATACCTTCTCGCAGGATCGGACTGTCGGTGTCCACAACGATGAGCTCGACCTCTCTGACCTGGTGCAGCGTGTCAAGTATGTAAGCATAAAGCGGTCGTCCGTGTAGCTCGCGGTAGTTTTTTCCAGGCACTCGTTCGGAATGATGTCTCATCGGGACTAGAGCAACCAAAGAATGTGTTGTCATAGGATGCACTCCACAGCAATTCCAAACTCGCTTCGCGTTGGCCAATCCGGAATTGGGATCACGGTTGGGAAGTGGAGCTCGGATCGACGTATATGGCGCCGTCAGGTGTGCGGTCCGCAAGGAACAAGCTAGAAGTAAGCTCGGCCAAAGTCGGCATGCCCTCCCGGAGCTGGTCAGGGTGAAACAGCACAAGCGCACTTCCGGGGGCTACTAGCCTCGACCGCATCTCAGTGAGCTGACTTTCATATTCAGCCCGCTGAACACCTTTTACCGGGTCTGTTCGTTCCGGGGCTGGATATGCACTGATGCCTAGCAAGACATAGAGCGCTTGGGCTTCATTTGAATAGACGGCTCCGGAGGGTATCGAGCTTTTCAAGAGTTCAATGGTTGGTGATGATTGCCATGCCTTGGATGCGAATCCTCGACCTTGAGAACGGGTGCTGGTGATCAGCCCTTTAGTCCTGGACGCGTACACAAGCATGATTGCGAGCAATACAACCGCGGCAGGAGCGATGGGCAGCTTCGCTTTCCCGAGAACTGTAAAAGTGCCAAGTAGAAAAAAGAGGTACAGGGGCACTAGCATGCGGTTGTCCAACCGTATCGACGCATCGAAGTAAGTAAGCGAAAAGATCAAAGAGCCAGCATAGACCAGACTGTAAATCGCCAGGATCGTGAGCAGGCGCGTCCCCCCTTTTCGGAACCAGACCACGAGCGCGGCTCCAGCGCCGACTGTGGCAATCACAAAAAGCCGGATGACTGGGTCGAAATCCGGCGGCATGATCCACTCGCTGATCGACGCCGCTCCCTGGCGAAACGTAGCCAATCCTGGGGGGTGGTACGCCAACACTCGATTGGTAACCGACCCAGATACATAAAAGTTACGCAGCGCGAGCATCACGAATATGGCTGTGGGGATTGCTGCGAACCTAATAGCGGCACCTATCCGCTGCCTCATCGAACCCGGCTGCAGGATCACTATCGTCAGAATTCCCGATCCCATAACAGCCAGACCGGCATACCTGAACAACCCTGAAGCTGCGGCTAGCGCGCCCGCTCCCCATAGGAATCGCCGATCGTTAGTTTGCAGGTACCGTAGAAGGGCGGCGATGCTGCCAAGCAAAGAAACTAGGAAGATGGGCTCAGACCGGATATCAAGATAACGCTCAAACAGGATCGGAGATGTGGCAGCGACTGCGGCGCCTAAAACCGATACCCGTCGATTGCCGGAACCCAAGAAGATCAGAGCTCCGACTAGCACGATCGTAGCCGCAAGGGCAGCTGCCTGGACGCTACTCGCAGCGGCGAACATCGACGTTAGGGCTCCTCCGAGAACGGCCAAGACCGCCGAGTATCCGGGTGGAAAATGGACAAGGGGTCGAAGTTGCTCGCCTCCAGCATTCCACACCAGCCCATTGCCGGCGCGCAGATTTTCAGCTCCACTGAGGTAAAAGAAGGAGTCGTGTACCACACCAATCCCCAGGGGATCGAGCGTGAACAACAAAGCAAGGGCTGAAAGTAGCCCTATGCTAAGCACTAGAAATGCAGGAATAAGAATGACAGAGGATCTAATACCGATACTTCTCTCGAATCGCATGGTTGGGGCGCGTAGTTTAGCGACGGCCTAAGTCCGTTCTTTCGTCGTGTCGAGCTCGGAGGTTTCGTAATGTACGTGCTCGACAGCGCGCTGAGAGGTCGTGTTTATCGCGGTTGAATTCGCAGGGTAGTAAAACGCCTGCTTTAGCTCATTTGTAAGATCCCCGGCATACGAGAATCCACTGTAGGTTCCCCAGAACTGGGAGAACCTGAACGAGAGGATATCGGACGCATATCGAGAAAGCCCGCCGTCTTTCGCGGCCTGACCCAGATCACTGACCACATTCGCAGTGAAGAGCCGTACAAAGTCCACAAGGTTAAATCGCTCATCAGGCCGGATGCGTCGCAGCGCCATTGCCTCACGGCGATATCGGTTGAAAACCTGGAGAGGAGATTCATCATGGACATGAACGATTTCCGCCTCAGCGACATATGCCAGTTTGCCACCTTGCCCTAGCGCCCATTTTGCCCAAGCGATATCTTCCAAGCCAGGAAGTGTCTCATCGTAGTGATTTCGGACCCAGGCCTCCCTTCGGATAGCGGCGTTGGCGTTATTGCAGAGCGGATGGCCCTGATCCCAATCGGATACCTCCGGGAATAGCTTCCGGAATTGCTGGCGTTCGCTGAACCGGGTTGTCTCTCCGCCCCGTTGACTTCCATAGGTCATCCAGATGTTGTCGTCCTCAAAAGGCGCAAGCAGTTGCTCTAGCCAATCGACGTATACCGGGTATACATGGGCGCTTGCTATGACAATCACTTCTGCGCGCGTCTCTTCGCAGCCGAAATTTAGAGATCGACCGAACGTGAATTCGCTTGGATCGATGCTAACTATTGTGACTGGGTAGCGAGAGGCGATTGAACGAGTAGCGTCGGTTGACCCCGAATCGACGATGACGACTTCAATGTCCTCAAGCGTCTGCTTCAGGATTCCGGAAAGCAAACGGCCGATATGCTGTTCTTCGTTGTAGGTCCGGATAACTATCGAACAGTCGGGCTTCAATTCGTCATCCCTCACTGCTGACGTGGATACTCGCTAGATCACCGCTAGCGCACATATCTAGGTCTCTTCGATGAGAAATTTCCATTCCCGTGGCGTTGGACTAGTTGGTCGTCGAACAAGCTCGGTTGTCTCAATGCGCTAGCCCTTGAATGAACCGACCACACGCAGGATGTCGAATCCTTCCGCGTAAGGGTGTTCCGCGATAGCACCATGGCGCACGAGAGTCGAGCGGATGACCTCAGGATCGAAGTAGTATCGATCTTTATATGTACGGTATTCTCCAAGCGCCTTGATTTTCAACTCCACATGCTCTTCCTGTACTTCGACGATGAAATTTGGGAAGAAGCCGTAGCTGCTCCGGAGCACGTCAAACCCCAGTACGGTCTTACCGCGAAAGGCTCGTAGAGCCTCTTGCGTTGTTATTGCATGGTCTTGATGAATATCGGCAGGGCTGTGGGTAAATACCATATCGGGACGGTAGTCTTGATTTACCGCGTAGAGGTGCTCCAAGATCTGCTGGCGATCGCGTGAAAAATTCCGTGTCTCAAATTGCTCAATTCTGATCTGATGTTCATCAATTCCCAGGATTGCCATGCTGCGGAGATGCTCCTGCACCAAATCGGCGAGCTCTGGGTTCTGTTGATTGTCCGACAGAGTGAGGCAATGCACGTCGGTCGCTCCCGCGATCGCTGCCAACATCGCTCCAGAACCTAATTCAATGTCGTCAGGGTGTGCTCCAATGAAGAGCACGCGTCGCCCATAGAAGTTCATCAATGTCTACCGCTCCGCTTTCGTTCCAATGAAGCCTCCAACTACTTTGGTCATCACGAGTTTGCCTTCTGCATCGAGCCGCATCTTTGCTTCCGCCTCAATCTTTTGCATCACACTTTCAAATTCCCCGGCCGAGTCGAAGAGCCCCCTCCAAAGCTTGC
>JBHIBY010000090.1:0-8866 GCA_046759305.1 Anaerolineales bacterium | reverse complement strand
GGAACCCAAGGTTTCTCCTTTGACGATTGGGTAGGCCCTTTTTACGCTGACGGCACTCCCAAGAAGCGCTACCTTGAGGAGTATGCGGAGTATTTTCCTTCGGTTGAAATCGACGCCACCTTCTACGCGATCCCGAGAATTAGCGTGGTTGAAGGTTGGCGTGAACGGACGCCGGCTGGTTTTCGCTTTGCAGCTAAGTTCCCCAAACTGATCACACACGAAAAAAAACTAGAGGGGGCGGACGGCGACGCGGAGGCTTTTGTGAAGACCATGCAAGCACTCGGCGACAAGCTCGGAGTGTTAACGCTACAGTTTGCCTACGATTTCACTCCCGACTTATTTGACCGATTGGATGCTTTCTTAGGGACCTTGCCCACCGGCCCACGCTACGCGGTTGAGGTACGTAATCGAAAGTGGCTGGAATCCAATCTCGGAGAGATGCTCTCCCAACATAACGTTGCGTTTGTTCTGCAAGACCTGCACTACATGCCCAGGCTGGATTGGATCACAGCAGACTTCACGGTTGTGCGTTGGCTCGGTAGACGCAAAGACATCAGTGAGTTCGATCGCATCCAAATCGATAGATCGGAAGTGCTGGGTCGCTGGGCCGAGCGCGTATCGCGCTTCCTCGACGACGGTGTCGATGTCTACGGTTACTTCAACAATCACTTCGCGGGTCACAGCCCAGCGAGCGTGCGCCAATTTGCCGATTTGCTTGGCTTCGAGCTACACCCCGGCTGATTTACAATGTAGGAGATAAACTCAAACTCGAGAAGGAGAAATCATGCCCACCTACATAATGCTCAGCAATCTGACAGAAGCCGGAGCTAAGACGCTTTCGAAGAAGCCAAAGCGTCTCCAAGAGGTCAATTCGGAATTGGAAAAAGCCGGCGTCAAGGTCGTCGCGCAATACGCCACGCTGGGACCCTATGATTTTGTGAATGTCGTGGAAGCCGGCGACAACACCACCGTCGCAAAGGCCTCAGTCAAGCTCGGTGCTCGTGGGTCAATTAAGATCACGACGCTGGCGGCGGTCGACATCGAGGAATTCATCGCCTCGTTGGCCGAGTAGTTGTAGGCCGCTTATTTTATAGCGGCTTCAAGCGCGCAACTTGAACGGACGATAATGCGGAGCGTAGCTCAAGCTCCGCATTCTCATTAGAGGAAAAGAGATGGAGCTACAAACCGTCAAAATAGACAAGCCCGATGAAATCAACATGATCATGGGTCAATCGCACTTTATCAAGACCGTTGAGGATCTCCAAGAAGCTCTGGTCACTGCCGTTCCAGGCATCGAATACGGGTTAGCATTTTGTGAGGCCTCCGGACCTGCACTAGTCAGAGCAGCCGGATCATCGGACGCGCTCACCGAACTGGCCAAGGCTAACGCATTTGCGCTATCCACCGGACATGTGTTCATCATCTTTCTGGGTAACGCATTTCCCATCAACGTGCTTAACGCCATCAAGAACGTACCCGAGGTCTGCCGCATCTACTGCGCCACGGCGAATCCTGTTGAGGTGGTAGTGGTGGAAACGGAGCAGGGTCGCGGCGTGCTGGGAGTGGTGGACGGCGAGACGTCAAAGGGCATCGAGAACGAGCAGGACGCCGAGCATCGTCGCAACTTCTTACGACAGATCGGCTACAAGGTAGGTTAGTGGTATTCCGGCGACCCGGAGATCGAGCCACAGAAAGCCGCGAAGTTTCCGAACGGGTCGATTCGATCCTCGGCTCCGGAGTGGCTTGGCAAGGTACTCTGACCGGGACGGGAGGTATCCGTATCGACGGAGCCTTCGATGGAGAAATTGCACTTCGCGGATTGGTGGTTATCGGAGAGCAGGGGCGAGTGACCTGCAAACATATTCGCGCCGCAACCGTCATAGTGGCCGGCTCGGTAAAAGGGGACATCACAGCAGGGAGAGTCGAGATCGCAAGAACGGGGCGTGTGTGGGGAGATGTCATAACCACCAGCTTCTCCACCGAGGAGGGAGCTTTCTTGCGCGGTAAGATCACAATGGAAGAGCAGGTCGATCTTGGACTTGGGCCCTCGGCCGAGGATGAACCAGAAGCTGATGAAGCAGATGAGGACTAGGCCGAAATCTTAAAGCAGGCCGGAACTGCCCCGGCCCGCTTTCATTTAAGTTAGGCAAGCTCGCTAGGGGGATTGATCAAACCGGTCCAATCAAAGATTATGCGACTTGCTGAACGGAGTGTTCAAACTCGCGCACTTAGAGACGGACGGAGCTCGCTAAGGGGATTGCTCAAATTGAAGCAGCCATGAGCCGAGGTACGGCTTGTCATCCTCGCCCTCGCATTCGTGGGTCGAAAGATTCGTAATCGGCTGTTGCGTGTCGGCCAACTGTAAGGTGTAGGAAATACCCTCCGTCATAGCAAAATCGCCATATCCGAGCCCCAATTCAGGTTTCAGCCCCGTGAAGAAGTGATCCTGCCCAGTGTTCCAGAGGACGATGATCTCCTTACCGGGCACTGGATTCTCAGCTGCGTCGAGCACCACAACTTGAATCAAGGGCTTTGAAAGCTGTGGATCACAGATCTGATCGCGTGAGGCCAGGTGGAAAGCTGCCCCTTGTGTGGCTGTGGGCCTTCGGGTCGGGCTTGGACGAGGCGTATTGGAAGGTGTCGGGGACACCGATGGGCTCCGGCCACTCGGCGAAGGAGTTCGGGTAGGGCCCAGGCTGAGTGCACTCGCAAGCTGCGAAAGCGCGTTGGCTTCAGTGTCAACGAGACCTGCCGCCAGACGCTGTTGAGCAAGCGCGGCCAGCTCGGTGGCTGGGTCAAGGTCTGGAAACAATGCCAGACGGGTTCGGGCACGCACAAGATCTCCACCGCTCGCATAAGCCGAGGCGATCAATCCCAAATAATCGGCCCGAAAATCTGCTCGCAAGGAGTCCGGAGCGGTTTCAACGTACTCAACCGGGCTTACCTGCCAGGCGTAGTACAGTCCCCCTGCGAGCCCAATTCCGAATCCCAGAATAAGGAACAGCCAGCGAATCATGGTGGTCCGATACCCCCAGGCTGCTGCAGCGTACGTAAGGCAATGGCCAATCTATTGAGCCGCTCCAGATCGGGCCTGCTGAAGGATTGCACGAGCGCGTAATCGATGGCTTGCGTAACGTAATCGTCGGGCGCCTGAGGCCCAAGGGCCGCCAACCGGACCTGCGCTAGCGTTAGGTCCTGCTCTGCAGAGTAGGATTCAGCCACCATGAGTACATAGTCCGTTCGGAAGTCGATCCGTAGAGAATCGGGGCTGGTATCGATGTACTCGACTGGTCGTACGAGCCAGCCATACACAACAGCAATCAACAGGCCGGAGACGAGACCAATGATCAGTGGGACCAGTCTATTTTGCACGTGTATATGCGCGTACGACCCCGGCCCCGTCACATTGCGGTTGGCTGGAGCCAGGGTCGCCTATGCTACAATCGCCCGATGCCGAAGGTGGGAGTCGAACCCACACTCCCGAAGGAACGCGATTTTGAGTCGCGCGCGTCTGCCAGTTCCGCCACTTCGGCCTCTGTGCAGTATATTCAAAGCCCCACGGCCGGTCAATATTCTTACTTTCGGTGCTCAGCGTAAAGCCGCGCAGCAAATTCGAATATCGAGTCCACCGGTGACAGATTAGCGCAATGCGGTTGGGGATCATTGGGCTCCCGGGAGCTGGCAAAACATCCGTTTTCAACGCTCTCACAGGCACAGACCTCTCCATAGGTCATCACGCTTCTCACGTCGAAGTTCATACAGGCGTGGCTGACATCCCTGATCCACGGCTGGAGAGCTTAAGCGCGCTTTACCAGCCACGCAAGACCACCTACGCCCAGATTACCTTCGGCGACGTGGCAGGAATGGGTGACGATGGGAGTTTGCCGGGAGAGCTGATCAATCAATTGGCGCAATGGGAGGCTTACATCGCCATCCTGCGCGCTTTTGAGAATCCCATCACTGCAGCGCCTCCCACTCCCGAACAAGACCTACATGCGATGCAGACAGAATTCTTGCTTAGCGATCTGTTGCGTGTCGAAGCGCACAAAGCGCGCCTCGGGGAAGAACGGCAGAAGGGCGCTCGCGATCGGTCCGAATTGGACCAAGAAATCAGCCTCTTTCAGGGGCTCGCTGAGACTCTCCAGGAAAACAAACCCTTACGAGATCTTAGTCTTTCCACTGCGGACCACGAGCTGCTTCAGGGTTATGGGCTGATTACGACCAAGCCCCTGTTGCTCGTACACAATTTAGAGGAGGGTATGGACGCTCGGCCGCTCACTACAGGTCTGCCGTCTTTTAAGATGTACGGAAAACTAGAGGCAGAACTCGTCCAACTTCCCACGGAGGAAGCGGTAGGATTCCGGAAGGAATTTGGGATCGCGCAGGCTGGCAATGAGGGTCTCATGCTAGCCTGTCTTGACCTATTGCAGCAGATCCGTTTTTATACAGTGAGCGAGGCGGAAGTCAAGGCCTGGCTGCTACCGAAAGACAGCACGGCGCAACAAGCTGCTGGGACCATCCACAGTGATATGGCAAGAGGATTCATTCGAGCTGAAGTGATTCAGTGGGATGAGCTGGTTGAGTTGGGTGGGTTGGCCGAAGCGCGGGCAGTTGGGAAGCTGCGCGTCGAAGGAAAAGAGTATGTGCCGCTCGACGGAGAAGTGATTCACATTCGCTTCAATGTTTGAGCGATAAGAAAAACGCAGAAGCAACCCACTGAAAGCATATCGAAAGAGGAGAAGACTGATGCCGAACGAAGAGTACGTGCAGGAAAAATGGAGCCTCGATGAGTTGTTTCCAGCGCTTGATTCTAAAGAAATCGAAGACGCGATCAAGGCGCTGGAGGCTCAGGTGGCAAGCTTTGAGGAACTTCGCGATCGGCTTTCCGCCGAAATGGGATCGGAGGCCTTGGTCGAAGCCTTAGATCAATATGATCAGATGGCGAGGGCCATATCGCGCCTGATGGCCTTCTCGACTCTGAAGTTTACCGAAGACACACAGGACCAGGCAGCTCAAACTTTTCAGGCCCGCATGTATCAACTCGGGGCGGAATTGGACAACCGTACTATGTTCTTCAAGCTGTGGTGGAAGGGCCTCGAGGACGACGAAGCTAAGACGTTGATGGACGCAACGGGCGATTACCAATATTGGCTGGAAGCCTTGCGGCTGCAGAAGCCGTATACCTTGAGCGAACCCGAAGAGAAGGTGATCAACATCAAGGATGTGAATGGATCAGCTGCAATGGTCACACTCTACGAATCTATCACCAATCGCTACAAGTTTCCCATCGAGGTGGACGGCGGGCTAAAGGAACTGACCTATGGCGAAATGATGGTCTATGCCAAGGATCCTGATCCAGATCTCCGTGCAGCGGCGTATCGTTCGATCCTCGCGGTTTATGGACGGGATGTCCCCATCCTCGGCCAGATTTACCAATATCGGGTAAGGGATTGGTCCAGCGAAAACGTTCGGTTGCGAGACTATTCGTCGCCCATTGCGGTGCGAAACCTCAGGAATGACCTCCCCGACGACCTGGTCGATATGATGCTGGAGATCTGCAAGGAGAATGCGACTATATACCAGCGCTACTTTCGCCTCAAGGCTAAATGGGTAGGTATGGAAAAGCTGCGACGCTTTGATGTCTACGCGCCAGTGGTGAAAACAGAGAAAACCTATTCTTTTGCAGAATCAGCCGAAGTGGTGCTGCAGAGTTTCGATAAATTCGAACCAAAGGTAGCAACCCTGGCTCGCAAGGTCCTCGACGAGCATCACATTGACAGTGAAGTACGAGAAGGCAAGCGATCAGGGGCCTTTTGCCTGACCGTCGAACCGGACTTAACTCCATGGGTCCAGCAAAATTTCCAAGGTCGGCCGGATGACCTGGCAACTATGGCTCATGAACTTGGACATGCTATCCACTCCTTGCTGGCTGCCGACCACACTGCCCTTACTCAGAGTTCATCCCTGCCTCTGGCGGAGACGGCTTCTACATTTAGTGAAATGCTGCTCATTGACGAGCTGTTGGAGCGAGATCCGGACCCAGAGGTGCAGCGCGATCTCCTTTTTCGTCAGATGGACGACTCCTTCGCAACCATCCAGCGCCAGGCATTCTTCGGGATGTTCGAGAAGACCGCCTTCGAGCTCATCGAGGGGGGAGCATCAATTGACGATCTCACCGCTGCCTATTGGGAGAATCTGGAAACCCAGTTTGGAGACTCGCTAGAACTAAACGAAGAGTTCAAAGTTGAGTGGAGTATCATTCCACACTTTCACACGGCTCCCTTCTATGTATACGCGTATGCCTTCGGACAGCTTCTAGTGCTTGCTTTGTACAAGCAATATCGGGAAGAAGGAGATTCGTTCAAGCCACGCTATCTGGAAATCCTTGCGGCGGGCGGCTCGGATTCGCCGGTTCGCATACTGGATCGGGCAGGCATAGATGTAGCGTCGCCTGATTTTTGGAACGGAGGATTTCAGGTGGTGGAAGAGGCGCTTCAACAGTTGGAAGCAATACCGGTTGAAGCCTGATCTGATGACACGCGGTCGGTGAGATTGAACACATGACAGAGAAACCTACCGACCCCCTTAGAGTACTTCCGGACTCAGCCCTCGAGCTCGCGAGCTGGGAATGGCGGGATATTGAGGCACACTACCTGAATCTCGAAAGCTATAAGCTCGAGGTCGGTATGGTCGATGAGTGGTTGGGGATTTGGTCGCGCCTCAGGGAACTGGTGAAGGAAGCGCTTGATCGACTCTATGTTAACAAGACGCTTGATACTGCAGACGAAAGCCGTGAGGCGCGTTACAACACCTACCTTGAGGAGATCTTCACGCCCTCCGAGGAGCACGAACAACGGCTAAAAAGGATGCTGCTTGAATCCGAGCTCGAGCCGGAAGGATTTGCCATACCCCTTCGCAATCTTCGAACCCAAGCGCAGCTGTTTCGGGATGCCAACTTATTATTGCTTGAAAAGGAAAAGAAGCTGGCATCGGAGTACGACAAGATCATTGGGGCACAGTCGGTTGAATGGGAGGGTGAGAGCATCACCCTCCCCCGCCTATTTCGAGAACTTGAGCGGCCCGAACGCAGCACGAGGGAAAAGGCCTGGAAGCTTGCGATGAGCCAATACCAGGCCGATCGCTCGGCGATAGGCGAAGTGTGGGTTCGTCTGTTTAGACTGCGAAATGAGATTGCGGCCAACGCCGACCTCCCAGACTATCGCGCTTATGCATGGCAGCACCGGCTGCGCCTGGAATACAACCCCGATGATTGCCTGGAGTTCCATGAGGCAATCGAATCGGTCGTAGTACCCGCGGCAGATAGGATTTTGGAGCGACGGCGAGTGTCCCTACAGGTAGAGGTTCTCCGTCCTTGGGATTTACAGGGAGACAGGTTCGGTATGCCGCCTCTGGAGCCGTTCTCGACGGCTGAAGAATTGATCAGCAAATCATCCACCATCTTTCATGCGGTGGATCCGGAACTTGGCGCGTATTTCGAGACAATGGAATCCGAGGGCTTGCTCGACCTAGATAATCGGGAGGGGAAGGCTCCCGGTGGATACGCCGAGTACTTCCTCGCTGTAAGGCGCCCGTTCATCTTCATGAACGCGGTCGGCACTGCAGGCGACGTCCGTACCATCCTGCACGAAGGCGGGCACGCCTTTCACGTGTTCGAATGCGCAAACCTTCCCTATGTCCACCAATTGACGATCCCCTCCGAATTTGCAGAAGTGGCCTCCATGTCTATGGAGCTGCTTTCCGCACCGTACCTTACGACGAGCTTCTATTCGGCCGAGGATGCTGCACGCAGCCGTATCCAGCATCTAGAAAACATCGTTCTATTTTGGCCCTATATGGCGGTTGTGGACGCCTTTCAACACTGGGCGTATCAGGATGATAAAACGGCGATAGATCCAGATGCTTGTGACGCGCATTGGTCGCAGCTCTGGGATCGGTTTATGACCGGCGTCGATTGGAGCGGCTTGGAGCAGGTGAAGATGACCGGCTGGCATCGCAAGCTGCACCTCTATCGTTACCCGTTCTACTACGTTGACTACGGATTGGCGCAGCTCGGAGCGGTTCAGGTGTGGAAAAATGCCATGCAAAACCCAGCAGAAGCGGTGAAGCAGTATCGGGAGGCATTGGCTCTTGGCGGAACCGCTTCTTTGAAGGAGCTATACCGACATGCGGGCGCGAAACTGGCTTTTGATGTGAAGATGCTAGGCGACGCGGTATCGCTGATCGAATCCACTCTAAGTGAGCTGGAGCAAACAGCGATATAAGTGACCATCATGCTGACAGGGGCTCGCTAAGACTCGCAGCTTTATTGCGGCCGAATGTTATTGGGCGCGGGCTTGAAAAGAGAGCGAGGAAGGTTTCGCTATCTATTCCTAATTGAAGAGCGGAGAGGGTGGGATTTGAACCCACGGTAGCCACGAAGGCTACAACGGTTTTCGAGACCGTCCCGTTCAGCCAGACTCCGGCACCTCTCCGTCGAGCATTATAACGTCGGGCCGCTTAATAGCTGGATTATGTACTAATTGGATGCAGTAGAGAGCTCGTTCGAGTGCGGAAACCGATAGCTTGCCTCACTATGTCAGCTATGTTACAAATAGCGCAATCGCTCCGGTGCATTGCCAAAGGTGCACCCATTCCAACGGATTTTGAAAATCAAAGGAGGTCCGCTTAGATGACGGACGCGGAGGGGCAGCCAGCTGCCGAAGAGCTGGTTGAGGCAACAGAAGAAGCGGGGGTCGGGGGACCGCCCTTAACTCGCAGAGAGTTCCTTTACTATTTGTGGGCCTCGTCCATGGCTGTCTTCATGGCTGGGGCGGGTGGCGTCACAATCTGGTTCGCGCTGCCGCGT
>JBHIBY010000089.1:0-9237 GCA_046759305.1 Anaerolineales bacterium | reverse complement strand
AGATATTCCAGTCGACTGCGCTCCTGATCACGATCAATGTAACGGTCTACCGCTTCCCGAATCAGCGCGCTCTGGCTCCGCCCCTGGCGATCTGCCATTGCCTTCAAAATCTTCCGCTCTTTCTCAGTTAGATAAATCTGCGTTCGTTCCATTTAGACTCCCATGGTGATGTATATCAGTAATGTATGTGCACCGGAGTGGATTGTCAAGCAGGTTTCTGTAAAAGAAAGAGCCTTCGCACTCGGTCGCGGCCGAAACTCTGCTCTACCGTCGACGACCTTACAATCACCTAACTAGGACCGCGCTCCCAACCTCGGCACATCCCCCCTCACGTAAGCTCAAGATAGACCCTGACACCTTTTATGAAGGGAATGTCATGCTTGTCTTCGCCCTAGCCGGACTGTTCGTCGGAAGCTTCCTCAATCTCTGCATCGATCGATTTCCGCGCGGGGAATCGATACTTGCACTGCGATCCACATGCGAATCCTGTGGGGAGCTGCTCAGGGTCGCAGCACTGATTCCGATCTTCGGCTCTCTGTTTGCTCGTGGACATGGGCGATCTTGCGCTAGGCGCCTCCCGGTCCGGCACCTGGCAGTGGAAATTGGCACCGCACTGTTCTTTGCACTGATCTGGATGCGATTCCCAGGCAGCTGGCAGACGATGCTGATTGCGTTCTATGGCTCTTTGCTCATCGTCTTTCTTGCCATCGATCTGGAACGGAAAACGATCCTCGATCGGGTGGCCTACCCAGCAATCGCAGTAGCGCTGTTATTTGCGCTACGCATACCTGAACGCTCGGTCCTCGAAATGCTGGCAGGAGGATTGATCGCTTTTAGCATCCTGGCCGCCATCGAGCTTCTGATTCCCTCTGGCAAAGGCATGGGGGTGGCCAAACTGGCTGGTTTCATCGGTCTTGCGATTGGCTTCCCGAATATCTGGGTGGCACTTCTGCTCGCCTCAGTATTTGGAGCGCTGGTCTATGGCACGCTGATCCTCACGAAGGTGATTGATCGCAAAGATCCGATCGCCCTGGGGACTGTACTGGCTGGCGGCGCAATTGTCACGATGCTTTACGGTGATCTGATCATGAGTTGGGGAGCAGGAGGGTTCGAGCAAATCGTCGCCCTTCTCCATCTGTAGACATTTCATACCATTCACAAAACATCGGCCTCGAAGGTCGATTTTCATTTAAGCTCACGCTGATCGTGCACCCGCGTGCCAGCTCCGGCGCTGGTTCGATCGTCCCCGCTGCGCAAAGTTCCGAGCACCCATGCTAGAATCCGACCTCCTATGCGGCTGGCCCACCTCACCCTGACCGACTTCCGCAATTTCGCCAGCTTACAAACCGAATTCCCCTCCGGCCCCACGATCGTCGTGGGCGGAAACGCGCAGGGAAAAACCGGCCTGCTCGAGGCGGTCTACTATTTGGTCGGCGCCTCCTCCCCACACGCTTCTCACGATAGCCAGCTTATCCGCCTCGCGGCCGAACCGCGCATCGCACGCATCGTTGCCGAGCTGGAGCGTGAGGGACGCAAAGAGACGATCGAGATCCGGCTCGTGATGGACTCCCTGGAGAACGGACAAGAGCGGCTGCGCAAAGAGATCCTGATCAATGGCGTAAGGAAGCGCGCTATGGATTTGCACGGCCGCTTCAACGCGATACTGTTTTTGCCCCAAGACGTGCAAGTTGTGGAAGGTTCGCCCGGACAACGTCGGCGGGAGCTCGATTCTACAATTTCCCAGGCCGATCCCGACTATGCACGCCTGTTGAGCGAGTACGGCAAAGTGCTGACTCAGCGCAACGCGCTGCTCAAGCGGCTTCAAGAGCAGCGTGGGGATCCCGGAGAGCTCGCGTTCTGGGACAGGCGGCTGGCGGAATTGGGCGCAGAAGTCATGCTCGCACGCGCAGCGGCGCTGGCGCAGCTCCAGACGCTCGCCTCGCCGATTCATGCAGACCTCACGGCCGATGCTGAGGAGCTGAGCCTGGAATATCAACCCAGGTATGAGCCTTTGGGGTCCTTCGAGGAAGGCGCCTGGTTGACCAGCTCGCTTCGAGAAGGCTTGCAAAAGGAATTTGAACGACTGCGGCAGAACGAGCTGCGCCGGGGGATGACGCTGACCGGTCCTCAACGTGATGATCTGTCCCTGCAGGTGAACGGGCTCGAGCTTCGGTATTACGGTTCGAGGGGCCAGAACCGGACCGCCATGCTGGCCTTCAAGTTGGCGCAGGTGGATTGGTTGCATCAGCAGACTGGGGAGCATCCGGTGCTGCTGCTGGACGAGGTCCTGGCGGAGCTCGATCCGGAGCGCCGTGGCTATCTGCTCGAGAGGCTGACCGACTCGCACCAGGCGCTGCTGACCTCGGCCGACATCGGCATGTTCAACGAGCCTATTTTGCGCCGCGCGACTCAGTGGACGATCGAGGCGGGTTCTTTATCAGATTAAGATCCCAGACCTCTACAGGAAACTCCCTTAACTAGTCACAACCTCGTTCGGGATACACTTTCAGGGTGATCTAGGAGCTTGGGTGCTCCGAATGTCCCCGATCCTGCGACATTTCGAGCTCAATGTCTATCAGCTCGCCCACGACGGCGCGCTGCTGATTTTCGACATTTCTGAGTCGTTTGATGTAGACCAAGAATCGCTGCTTGTCGATCGACTCCGCCGATCGTCGCGGGCGGTGTACTCTGGAATCGCCGACGCATGGAAGCATCGGCTGTATGAGGCCGCCTTCTCCAGCAAATTGATCGGGGCTGAGGCCATGGCAGCGGAAACTCAGACCTGGCTGCGGTTCGCCACCGAGCGAGGTTACCTTCAGCGAAACCGCTCCAACCACCTCCTCGCTCTCTACGACAAGATTATCGACGAAATAATCCAGATGATCACGGATCCCGATCCCTGGTTACTTCCTTGAGGTAGCGGGGAGCTAGGTCAGCGGACGCTTGCCTGGGATCCCGGGGCGCCTCGGGTACGATCCCGGCGTCGCGGCCGACTTCCGCACGACCACAAGATGTCGCGTCTCGGTCACTGTTGGCAGCTCCACCGGAATAATTTCCTCCAGCTCCCCTCCAAGCACCTCCAACGCCACCCCCGCCGACTGTGTTTCTACCGGGGCCGTATCCCCTTTCTGCGCGATCGCCATGCCGCCCATTTTCACCAAGGGCAATAGATACTCAAGCAAAGTTGGCAGCTTGGCCACAGCTCTCGCTAACGCCCAATCGAACCGCTCGCGATACTCGGTCAGCCTGCCTACCTGCTCCGCGCGGGAGTGGATCACCGTAACATTGGTCAACTGCAGGTGGTCCACGACATGCTGGCAGAACTGGGCTTTCTTACCGATCGATTCCACAAGCACCAGGTTGACTTGCGGACACGCGATGCGGATCGGAATTCCAGGGAAACCTGCGCCGGTGCCGACGTCCACCAGCCTGTCGCCGGGTCGTGGGTCCATCACCATCAGACAGCTGAGCGAATCCAGGAAGTGCTTGATTTCGATCTGCTCGTGAGCAATCACGGAAGTCAGGTTAAAGCGCTGGTTCCAGGTCTGCAGCTCGGCCGCGTACCAATCGAAGGCTTCTAGTTGATGCGCGGTGAGCCGGATACCAAATTGAGAGCTGGCGTGTTCGCTCCAATTCATGTTGTGAAGGATAGCGCAATTTGGGGAGGTGCTAGAAGACTTAGATCAGGAATGCGCGGTTATTGATGAGAGGGCAGGTGGATCCTTGGCGCAATGGATGCGGCCAGTCGCGGTTAGGTCGGATCGAGCGAGCGGCTGGCCCGCCTGCAAAACAGTTTAGCCACTCGCTTTCCAAACTCACTGCGTCCAACTCGAACTTGCTTGCCTTCTTACTTCAGCAACTCTCTCAATCCGCCGCACTTGGAACTTCGCGAGACGCGGGCTTGAAGAACTGGAAATACCCGTAGCCAAGAGTCAAAAGCGCGTATATGACCACGGTCGACCAACCCAACGTATTGACCACCTCGTTGAGCTGACCGATGAGAGCGACAATGAAGCCAGCCACGTTGCCGATAAAGAGAGCTAAAACAATAGCCCTCCGGGCTGTTGAATCATTGGCGTTTCTCGCCCACCACGTCAAAACTGCGAAGGAAATCAATGCGGCCCCAAGCAGCTGCCCGAGGTTTCTCATCGCCGCATTAGCTTCGACCCCGTATTGTGAGATTAAATCGCCAGGAACCAGCAAAAACGCAAACCCAAATACGGTCGCAACTACAGCATTGATGATCATCAAGTTTCTAAGATTCATGCTCCTCCTCCAATTGCTATGGTTTCGTTATATCAGCAGGCGGGCCAACGGACTCGATTGGACTCCCACGCTAAGTGAAAAGCCCGACAGGTTGAGATGTCGGGCTTGCATACTTAAATGAGGCTACGAGGCTTCCCCCGACTTCCCCTCACAATCAGCCGGCTATTGAGTTGACTATTCCATATTACATCGTTTGAACGGCGGTTTCAATCAGCAGTGAGGATGCTGTACCTACCAAATGCGTGTAGTGCGCCGGTCGGCTACGCTGGAGGTCCCATTAGCTCGCACCGCGGGAGTGCAGTTTGCTCAACCCAGACTGAAGCCTGAGCAGAACCAGGTCGTGGCGAACGGTCGGAACCCTGTAGTCTTTGAGCAATCCCTTGGCGGCGCTCTCTGCGGTCTGCGTTGAGTCGCCTTTCTTTTTCATTCGCTTCAGCCGCACCGGTATTTTGCGTACGAAGCGTGCCATAGCATTTACTGCCGCGCGGTCAACGCGGCCGTCCCTTCCCGAGATCAAGATGTACGAGCTTAATTTATCGCTTCGCAGTTCATCGAGTGTCTCGATCCAAGCTTCAGTGTCAGCGTCACCAATATAGGGCGGTTCCGATACGGTGACCGCGTCGCCAATGAACGCAACTTCAGCGTCGGGGAGCACGACCCACATCGCACCCGCTGTGGGCCCGGGACGATGCCAGAAGAGCACTTCCCGGTCTCCCAGATGGAGCTTGAGCTCATCGGAGAATGAGATCGAAGGAATGGCTCTGTGCACACCCGTGATGCGCTTCAGCACATCCGCTTCCGCCCCGATCGGCTTTGCAGATCCCTTGAACGCGTCCGGCCAACTTCGCATGGCCTGCATTGTGTCTTCCTGTGCGACGATGGGAAGGTCGGAGACACGCATCCCCAGCGCCCGATCAGGATGTTGATCCATCAATGCCAGGTAATCCGGGCGGCCACTGCTCGATAATTGGCCGATCCAATCCCTTCCATCATCCGGCTTCAGCGGCATGTCTACGAGTAACATCCCATCATCCGACGGGACAGCTCCCACGATGACGCCCGGATATCGTGTTTCGACGAGTATTCCAGATCGATATTTGCGCATGAGATTAGTGGTGGCTATCTAGACGGGTAGCGTGAAGTAGAAGGTAGATCCCTGGCCGAGCTCGCTCTCCACCCATATGCGGCCCTCGTGTTCCTCTACAGCTAATCGGCAGAACGCCAAACCAAGCCCCAGTCCCTTGGGCCGGCCCTTGCGCTGCACGCGGGCGAATTTCTCGAATATCCGGGTTTGATCCTCCTTCGGGATTCCAGGTCCATTATCGGCCACACCGACCCGGAGTTCGTCGTCTAGTCTGTTTAAGGTAACCGAGATCTTTCCCTCCGAACGCGAGTATTTAATGGCGTTTTCCAGCAGGTTAATCAACACCCTGCGGATCATCTCTGTATCCATCTCGACCAGCGGTAGGCTCTCCGAGCCCAGATCGAAATTAAGTACGTGTCCCTTACCTTCAGCTACCGGATGTATCTCTTCAACGGCCTCGACCACCAGTCCGCTTAGCGAGCCCTCAGTCTTCTGGAGCACGGCTTGCCCGGTCTCCAACTGCTCCAGATCGAGCAGCTGCTCAATCAAGCGTGAGAGCCTGCGCCCGGAGCGCAGCGCGATAGCCAGCACTGCTTGAAGAGCCTCGTCGTCGTCTTTCATCGAGGTCTTCAGCACTTCCAGGCTGGACAGCACGTTTCCAAGCGGTGATCGCAGATCGTGAAAGATCATAGAAGTGAGGTCTGCGCGCAGCTCATCAAGCGCTAATCGTTCAGAGATATCGCGAATGATCCACTGAAGGTAGGGTTTGCGTTCAATGTCAATTCGCTTCACGTAGATCTCGATCGGCACCAAATTGCCGCCTTTGAGCTCGGCTTCCGATTCGTAGGAGATGGTCTGGCCCAACTCAAGTTGACCTAAGTCTTCCGGTAGCCGCTGCTCGTTTGCCGTGTGTAAGCTGAGCACCGAGCGACCCAGCAGTGACGCACTGGAATAACCCAAGAAGGTTTCTGCTCGGTGATTGGCATCGGTGACGCGCCCTTCTAGATCGCTGATCAGGATTGGGTCGATGCTGTCTTCAAACAGACCCGCGTAGCGCAACCGGGCGGCCTGAGTCTCTGTGAACAATTGCGCGTGGGTGATCGCCGTCCCGGCCAGTCCCGCGATGCTCCGCAGTAGCTCGAGATGAAGAGGGGAGAACTCATGACTGCGTGGATTGACCGCCTCCAGTACCCCAATGATGCGGCTCTGCACAGAAATTGGAACGGCGGCGATGGTGCGAGTCTCGAAGCCGGCCTCTTCATCCACGCCGGAATAGAAGCGCTCATCCGACTTGACATCCGGGACCACCAGCGGCTGGTCATGTTCCGCTACCCAGCCTGCAATCCCTTCCCCCTTCTGAAGTTTCAAGCCAATGATGGTATCTGCCGCACCTCCGAGGGCATTGCGAAACTCCAGCTCACCCGTTTCTTCGTCAACCAGAGCCAGCGAGGCTGCTTCGCAGTCCAGTGAGCGGATGGTTTCTGAAAGAATGCGCTGGAGCACCTCCTCCAGATGGAGGGTGGCCGTGACGGCACGCGCGGTCTCGGCCAGGGCACGCGTGGCTTCCAACTGCCTCTGACTGTCGGCGAACAGCTGCGCGTTGGCGACTGCGGTTGCCGCATGATCGGCAAAGCCTGCCACTACTTCCACATCACGCTCATCGAACGCATCTACCTGCTGGCTGTCCACAGAGAGAACGCCGACCGCCTTTTCTCGAAGCACCAACGGCGCGCCGATCCAGCCCCGGATCAACTTCGCACCGGGCATCGTATCGCTCTCGACCCAACCGGGTTCCCCTTGCACATCGGATTTCAAGATCGGCAGTTCGCTCGCCAAGGCTTTCCAGGCCAACACTTCTGGATCCTTGGTGAGCGTCTCGCCAATCAGGCGCTCGCTCTCCTCTAAACCGATCGATGACATCAGCCGGAGAGAATCGTCGTCCAAAACGAAAATGCTGGCACTGTCGTACTCGACGACCCGTGCGAGCTGGCGTAAGACCTGCTCGAATACCAATCCCGGATCGAGCGCGGAATTGATGATGCGGGCGATCTCTTGCAGCGTAAGCGCGAAGTTCTTGCGCTCCTGCTCCGCTCGAAACAGCCGCGCGTTCTCCACCGCGATCCCTGCCTGATCTGCAATCGTGCGTAGCAAATCAGCATCTGCTTGGGTGAAATGCTCCGGCTGAGGGTGCACAAGCGTAACGACCCCCACGATGCGGTCCCTCGCCAGCAACGGGGCGCTGATAGCTGACCGGGGGTCCCCATTCTCCTCGTCCGGATGTCGATCCAGCCAACGCTTGTCTTCAATCGTATTGACCACAAGCGCCACCTTACGATTTTCCACAACCCAGCCCGCCAGGCCTTGCTCGAAGGTTTCCGCCAGACGCTCCGCGGTGTGGTCGTGCACCTTCCCATCGTATGCCAGCGCGCCTTCACTGACCTTGCCCTCCTCATCAAGCACCAGGATGCTGCCGCTGAGAGCGCCCACGTTTGTCATGGTGAGGTCGAGCACACGCTGCAGAAGGTCACGCAAATCAAGCTCGCCCGTGAGCTCACGGCTGATTGCATACAGCAGATCTAGTGAGGCTCGTTCGCGCTCGGTTGCCTTTGCTTCTGCGCTCATAGTCTTGGCTTCATCTTGCTGCCGTCAGTCCACGGTTCTCATCAGTGCTCATGACAGATATTTCAACCCGTGGCCTGTGTTGAGCAGCACCACACGCTCGTCGGAATCAATTGCTCCATCTTCGACCAGCTTCGCTAGGCCGGCCAGGGTTGCAGCTCCCTCAGGGCACGCGAAGATCCCTTCGGTGCGGGTCAGATCGGCCTCTGAGGCGGCAATTTCCTCCTCGCTGACCGCCACCGCCGAGCCTCCGCTCTCGCGGAGCGCGTTCAAGATCAGCCGGTCAGCATAAGGATTCGCAACACGCAGGCCAGGCGCACGCGTAGGATCGGTTTTTGTAGCGACGACTCGCTCAGCGCCGGACTCCATCGCATCTACGATCGGTGTACAACTCTCGGACTGCACGCTGACCATTCTGGGCCGAGACGAATCGACCCAGCCCATCTCTTCCAGCTCTTCAAATGCCTTCCACATGCCCACCAATCCGGTCCCGCCTCCGGTGGGATAGATCACCACTTCAGGCAGCTCCCAATCGAAATGCTCCGCGAGCTCCAGCCCCATGGTCTTTTTGCCTTCGACTCGATAAGGCTCACGAAAGGTAGAAAGATTCATCCAGCCATTGGTGCGTGCCGCGGCCGCTCCCTCCCGGCCAGCGTCATCGATGGTGCCTTCTACGAGTTGAAGCTTGGAGCCCGCGGCGAGAACCTCCGCCTGATTTGATGCGGGCGCGCTGTTCGGCATGTACACATGCGCGGGAATCCGGGCTCGCGCCGCATAGCTGGCGAGCGCACCACCTGCGTTTCCCGCGGTGGGCGCCACGGCCTCTTCCACGCCCAGTTCTATGGCACGTGAGAGCGCTACCGCCATGCCGCGTGCCTTGAAGGTTCCGGTGGGATTGACTCCTTCGTCCTTGACATAAAGCCGATTTAACCCCAAACGCTCCCCGATTCGCCTGAGCGGCAACAGCGGAGTATCCCCCTCTCCTAACGTATAGCGTTTTTCTGGGTCTCGAACGGGAAGCAGCTCAGCCCAACGCCATAGCCCGGCAGGGCGTCCGCTCACCCTCTCACGTTGTAGCACCCGAGCGGTTTGAGCCAGATCGTACCGCGCAAGAAGCGGCGAATCGCATTTTTCGCACACCGTTTGGACGACATCCGCCTCAAATTCCTCCCCACACTCTGGGCACTGAAGGCCGGTGAGGGTGCTCATGTCGCCGAAGTATAGCATGGCGGTTCTGAGGCCAGTATGTGACATAAGAGTCATGTTTT
>JBHIBY010000088.1:0-9385 GCA_046759305.1 Anaerolineales bacterium | reverse complement strand
GTCCGAGAGGGTTCTCCTAATCTGCGGATCATCATCAACGACAAGGATCCGGTGCTCTTCAATCAATGATCAGCCCTCCGATGAGGATTCACCGGGATTGCCAAGGATCCTTCCGAGCCTTTGATGGTGGAGCTCTCGCAGTACTTGCAGTAGCTCACTAGACTGAAGTGGCTTGTACAGGAAGGTGCTGGCATTGAGCTTCAACGAGGCCTGGATGGCTGCATTCATTTCTTTGCCGTATCCGCATACCAAAATGAGCGGCAGTTGCGGAAACCGCTCTCGAAGTTCCAGGAGTGCTTTCAGTTTGGCGGTGTCTGTGAGTTTCAAGTTCAGGATCACAGCGATCCGATCATCCGCTTTAATTGCGTCGATGATAGCGAGCGGGTCGACGATCTCGACGACGGGGTATCCACGTGCTTCAAGAACATCCCCCAACGTCACGCAAAAGGATGGATCGTCATCCACGACGATGACAATGCGCTCCTTGCGAAGGGAAGAAAGGAAGCCGAGAAGCAAGTTGATCTCCAGCGGCTTAGCCAGCGCCGCTATGACTCCTTCATCCAAGCCTTCCTGCACTAGATCATCGCTGGCATATGCCGTCATCAAGACGACTGGAAGCTCCGGCTGCACGGATCGGATTGCCTGATACAGGGCGACGCCATCCATATCAGGCATCCGTATATCGCTCAATACGCAGTCGAAAGATGTCTCACGCAAAGTTTCCAAGGCTTCGGAGCCGGAATACGCGGATCTGGCCCGGTAGCCTTTGACCTGCAAGATGTCAGCCAACGTTCGCGCCATGCGCCGATCGTCGTCCACGATCAGGATATGGAGCGGCTCGTTCATTGAAGGCCCCCATCGAAGCCCCCAGCTGTGAGTGCTTCCGTTTCGCTCTCATCGATTGCGGTGGTCTCTGCCGTCCCGGGAGAAAGGGTCATTGAACGAGTGGGCAAATGGATTATGAATGCGCTCCCTTTTCCCACCTCACTCTTCACGGTGATCCTTCCTTGGTTGGCTTCCAGTAAGAGCCTGGAGATCGCTAGTCCAAGGCCGATCCCTCGCGCCTTGGTGGTGAACAGTGGCTCGAAGAGCTTCTCCATGTGCTCGTCAGAGATGCCGCATCCTGTATCCTGGATGATGATCTGCACCTCTCCCCCTTCCGTGTGGGCTTCGATCAATAACTCACCCCCTTCCGGCATCGCCTGATAGGCGTTCGTAACCAGGTTGCTCATCACTTGCTCGATATGCTGACGATCGGCGAAGAGCTTGGGTAGGTCGTCTGGGAGGTCGGTAGTAATCGAGATATTCTCGGGGGGAGTTTGTTTCCTGATAACAACTGAGACCAACTCGCCGACGGAACTCTCTTTCTTCACAGGTGTTCTGCGGAGCGAGAAACAAAATAGATCATTGATGATTTTTTCCGCGGCAGCAACTTCGAAAGCGATCAGCTCCAGGTATTCATTCGTGGTCTTTCCTAGATCCGACAGCGTGGATTGCAGGTAGTAGGCGGCGTTGGCAATCACTCCTAGCGGGTTTCGCAGCTCGTGCGCAATACCGCCAGCCAGCTGCCCAAGGGTGGCCAGCTTCTCCTTGCGGATCAGATCTTCATGGGCCTCCTGCAGCTCGCGGGTGCGCTCCTGCACCATCGCTTCCAGTCGTTCGGAATGCATCTTGAGCGCCTCCTCCGAACGCTGACGCTCGATGGCATAGTGGACGGAGCGAAGGATAAGGTGGCCGTTGACATCTCCTTTGACCAAATAGTCCTGCGCGCCCAGACTTAGGGTCTGGAGCGCTGTCTCCTGATCGTCGAAGCCGGTCAACACGACAATGGGTACGTGCGGCGCCTCCCCGTGGAGCTTGTTGAAAGTATCAAGTCCATGACTATCCTGCAACTGCAAATCCAGCAACACGGCGTCGAAGGTGCCCTCTCGGAGTCGCATCAATCCTTCATCGAGCCGGCTGACACGTGTCAAATGAATGGCGTTGGTAGTGGCGCCTCGTATGTATTCGCTTATAAGCCGAGCGTCTCGAGGATTGTCCTCGATCAACAGCACAGCAATAGGATTCTCAATCATGTCTTGTGGGTAGTGTGGCGGTCATGAGCCAAAAATGCTCAAGCGAAGCCATCACAGTGCTGAACTCGCGCAAGTCGACAGGCTTGGTGATATAGCAGTTTGCATGCAGATTGTAGGCGTTGATGATGTCGGCTTCTGAATGAGAAGTGGTGAGAACGATGATCGGTATGTGTTTCAGCTCCGGATCTTCCTTGATCTCCGCCAACACCTCGCGGCCATCTTTCTTGGGTAGGTTCAAGTCGAGCAGAATGAGATCCGGAAGCGGAGCAGCAGAATGGCTCCCCTCTTGATGCAGCATTTCGATGGCCGATTCGCCATTCCTAACAACATGCAGCTCGAACCGACTTGAATGTCGCAAGGCCTCCTCCGTTAGGCGCACATCGGCGAGGTTGTCTTCGATCAGCATGATTTGCCAAACCCTTTCTTCTGGAGGATGTTTCATGCTCATTCCGGTGGGAGCTTTGCGACAGACAGCCAAAAGCTTTCGATAGACTTTACGACCTCGGCGAACTGAGCCGAGTTCGACGGTTTGGTGATGAAGGAATTAGCATGATGGTCGTACGATTGAAGAACGTCCCCCTCATCCACGGAGGCCGTGAGTATGACTATCGGAATGCGCTTCAATTTAGGATCCTGCTTGATATCCACCAGGACTTCCCGACCATCCCTCTTAGGCAAAGTCAGATCCAACAGGATGAAATCGGGCCGGGCGGCGTTCTCATGTTTCCCTTCCTGTCGTAAATAGGATAGAGCTTCGTCCCCATCCTCGACGACATTGAAATTGCATGGAAAGCGAGCGCCCTGCAATGCTTCCTGGGTCAGACGTGCATCCTCTTGGCAATCCTCCACCATAAGAATCTCGATTGGCCTGCTGAACTGTGCTCTTGGCATGGATTTCCTCATCGATGCAGGTTGGCTGGTTTCCGGCGATCCAATCGACTCGCTTTGGCGAAAAGCAGGGCCAGCCTAGCCGCACATTTGGCTGCTGAATATCCGCATGCTCATGGATTGCTTGTGGAAAAGCGTTCGTTATTGTCCGGAGAGGCAGTCCGAACTAAGGAGCTGGCGATCAGAGGGCCGGGGGGAAGACGGGAGAGATTATTGGGAAAGCCCTGTACAGAGGCTTGCATTCTGCCATAAGTGAGGGTTTAGGCTGTAGCTTAACTTGTCTCATTGTTCCATGGGTATAATCCCCCGCCGCAGAGCGTATCGAATGAGATCGACCTGGCTGCGCAAATTGAGCTTACGCATCAGGTTGGCGCGATGGGTCTCGACGGTACGCGAGCTTATTGAAAGCCGATCGGCAATCTCCTTATTAGACATGCCCTCTGCGGCAAGCTGCAACACCTCCCGCTCGCGGTGTGTCAAGGTGGCATAAGGATCCTGAAGATCGTGTTTCCCCTTTTCCACGAAGGTCTGGATGGCCCGGTCGGAGAGCGGCGGACTGAGATAGCGGCGGCCGGCGAGTACCTCGCGGATCGCCTCTGCCAGCTGGGAGGCGCCGAACTCCTTGAGTACGTACCCGGCTGCGCCGTTTCTTAGCGCTTCTAAGACGTAGCTCTCATTGGAGTGCATCGAGAGAATAATGACCTTGGTATCCGGTGAATGCCTGCTGACCTGCCGCGTAACCTCCAGGCCGTTCATGCCGGGGAGCATGAGATCGACGATCAAGATCTCTGGGTTCAGCTGTTCAACCTTGTCTGGAACCCCAATGCCTTCATTCGCCTCGCCCACGATGGAGAAACCCGGCTCGGCTTCAAGCAACGCACGCAGCCCCTCCCGAACGATCAGATGATCGTCGGCCAGCATGATCGTCGTCATGAGGCCCTCACGTTGCCCCTTCGCTCGAGGCGCTCATGCACCGGTAATTCTGCCAATATGCGCGTCCCCTCTCCTTCGGAGGAACGTATCGCGAAACGGCCGCCCAATGCCACTGCCCGTTCGTACATCCCTGTAAGCCCGACCCTGTTGCGAGCGTCCTTGAGTGACTCGGGGTCGAAGCCAGGACCCTGGTCCTCGATTCTCAGGCTGAGACGAGACCCTTCCTCATCTATTTGGACCGTCACTTCATCGGCACCGGTGTGGCGTGCGACATTGGTCAGCGCTTCCTGGGTGATTCGGTAGGCCGCTGTTTCCAGGTCCGACGGAAGGCGGCTTCCCATACCACTGTGCTCGAAATCCACCCGCACACCTGTCTGGGTAGTGAAGCGGTCGAATTGCCAGATGAGCGCGGGCACCAACCCCATGTCATCCAGCATCGAGGGGTGTAGGTCGAGAGAAATCTCTCGCAGACGTGACATAAGCTCTCGGGTCAGTTCCTCCGCTTCTTTCAGCTTGGCATTGGCCTGCTCTCGCGGCAGCTGCCGGCACCTTTCCAAAGTAAAGCGCAGTCCGGTGAGCATCTGACCAATCTCGTCGTGAAGTTCACCTGCGACATGCCGGCGTTCGCTCTCTTGGATCTTCACCAGTCGGCGAGCGAGAAACTGCAAGCGTTCCCTTCCAGTTCGTACCTGCTCGAACAGGTGCGCGTTCTCCAGCGCAATGGCGACCTGATTGGCAAGAGCTTGGAATGCCGGCATGTCGTTCTCGTGAAGGTCTTCGCCCCAAACTGTCAAGACTCCTGCGAATCGCTCTTCAGTGACCAACGGGAGGAATATCGACGGAGTATCAGGGCTTGCATCCGCCAACCTAAGCGCTTGCCTTGCCAACCTTTTCTGCAATTTGGGAAACGCAGTGATCGCCACTTCCAGCAGGCTTGGCGCGAATCTAGCCTGTCTATTCTCTTGGAGGTCCAAAAAGAGGGGATGCCTCGAGGAGTCCAGGCGGAAACTGCGCAAGGAGAATCCCACCACCTTTTCGATCTTACTCAGCACCGATGGCTTGGTCGAGAAGTACCGTAGGTACGCTATTTGACTATTGGGCTCAAACAAAGCGACGACACTGGCGAGGTCTAATTTCCTCAGCTCGTCGCCCAGGGTTTCCAGAAGTTGTTCCGCGTTGAGATCCGACTGCAGCCGCGCCGCGACCCCTCCGAGGGAGGTGATCAGCGCGTTTGAGCGGTTCAGCTCTCGCGTCCGCTGGTGCGCGCTTTCGAAGAGACTGGCCTGCTGGAGGGCGACTGACAGCAGATCGGTCACCTCACGGGCGATATCACATTGTTCCCTATCGAAAGCCCGCGGTTCGGTAGCTCCCAGATTGAGCGTGCCGAACAGTTCGCCCTGAACGATCAGAGGCGACTTGATATAGGACCGCAACCCCTCGGCTCTTGGGGGTCCAACCATTGGGGAAGTCGGATCGAGGGTTTCGACATCCTCTATGAGCTCAGCTTCACCCTGCAGCAAAGCATCGGATATCCCGAATGCCTCTAACGGGATGCTCGATCCTCGCGGGAATTTGGTCTCTCCATTCACGTTGACCGCAAGGACGTGAGCCAGCTGTGCTTCAGTGTCAACTTTTGCGATGCTTGCCCGATCGCAGGGCACTATGGTCCGAAGCTCTTCCAACGCGGTCTGTATGATCTCGTCGGTCGATGTAGCCTCCAGGATTGACTGGCTAATGTTACGCAGGTGCTCCAAGCGATCGGCCTGGACTCTGAGCGCTTCCTCAGCCTGCTTGCGCTCTGTGATGTCCTCCATTACGACTGCGACTCTAGGTTCGGATTCGGATTCGAAGTAAGCGGAACTGATGTGTATGTCCCTTTGTAGGTATTCCCGGCCGATATGCATTGCAAGGGTGGTTTCAATGCCTACGGCCCCCTGCTGGGCCCGGAAAACGTCCAGCACATGAGTGCGCACAGCACAGGTCTGGCAAACCGGGCCGAAGCCGCAGCCCTCCGGCACGTCCATATAATGCAGGCAGTGGAGGGCCTCGCCATACGGCTTGCCGATCATCTCCGCCTCAGATAGCTCGCAGAAACCCTGGGCTGCATCATTGGACCGCTGTATGCGCCGGTCCTGGTCTATGACGATCAAGGGGATGGGCGTGGCATCGAATACGGCCTTCAGTTCGTCCCTAAGGCGCTCTGGGGCCTTCTCCCCCCGCGTGGGCGCTATTCCTGAGCCTTCCAACCCTTTGACCCGCCGGCGCAGCTCCCTCAACTCACGGATCAGCTCGCGCTTGGTCTTCCTTTCGTCTTTCATCCTATCCTGCAGCGTGGCGAAGGTTTTGCCGGAGCAATACAAGTGTGCTCAAAGATCGTTAAATTGCCAGGTGGGACGGCGACTAACAGCCGGAATCGGGGTGCATTGGGCGAATGCAAGCCCGAAGTGGGGTTTTCAAATGACCAGCGCATGGTTCCTAGCCTTAGGGACTTGATCACAGCCCCTACCGTGCGCTCACGCTTCAGTCCTTTGTATTTGGGGTGCGGATTCCAGGAGTCGATGCGGGAGTGGTGAGGTCTACATGATGTTGACCATGGAATCCCCCAAATTTCCTACCTTATAGTCTAGCATGGCATGCTAAATAAGCAAGCAGGGTCCACAAAACGTCTACACTGTCCACTATGTGATCATATAGCTAAAATTCTTATGATTGCCGTGGATGATATACTCAGCGCCTACCCGGAGGGGGATTTATGCCAGTGTAGGAAGACCTATGACCTCAGGTAACCCAGGCTTGCTCACCGTCAAGGAGGTCACAGAGCAGCTTCGGGTGTCGCCAAAGACTGTTTACCGGCTGTGCCGGTCGGGTCAACTCCCCGCGATCAAGATCGGGAAGGAGTGGCGCATCGATCGGGCAGACTTGGATCGTTTTCTGGCCAAGAAGAAAGGCATCCAGGAGGTCCTCTCGCTTGAAAACATCCTCCGGAAGCACCTACAGCCCCCCGAACACATCCTTTTCATCTCGAGCGATCCGGCTCAGATCCACCGCCTTCAAGCCGAGTTCATCCAGGTTGGGCTGGCGACTACACATACGACGCTTGTCGGCTATTGGTGGCAGAAACCCGCCGACATGAGACGAAGGCTGGTCAAGCTCGGGTTGCCGGTCGGCGACCTCGAAGCATCTGGAAGGTTGAGTTTCTGCGACTTCGGCGCGGCATATAAATCCCAGGGACCGCAGGGAGTTTTCGAGTTATGGGGGAAATATGCCTCCTATGGAGGTGGTGGTGTCCTGTGGAGCACTGCATCGCTCAGGATCTCGGATTGGCGAACCCAGCCTCAAGATCTCATCCGCTTTGAGAGCCAGAACGACGCTATGCTTAAGAAATTGCCCATCGTCGCATTGTGCCCATGCTTGCTCGATCCTGTCGACTCCCCTAATGTCGACACTCATCTGCGCCTGATCCCTCACCATTCCGGAATCCTGGACATGTCTACCGACGCGCCCTGCCTCATGAAAGTGGTACGGTGAATGGAGACGTACGAATGCCCCAATCCCCGGCTCAATCGTCCATAGGGATGATCCCTCTGCTCAATGCAAAGCGGATCAGATCCGTCTGCGAACGCAGATTGAGTTTGCGCATCAGATTGGCACGATGGGTTTCAACCGTTCGATGGCTGATCGAAAGCCGGGCGGCGATCTCATTGTTAGTGTGCGCTTCAGCTGCCAGATGCAAGACCTCCCGCTCTCGTTTGGTTAAAGTCTCATATGGGTCCGCCAGCTCAGTCGTTCCTTTCTCTATGTAGGCTTTGATCGCGTGCTCGGCGAGCGGAGCGCTGAGGAAGTGCTTGCCGGCAATCACCTCACGAATAGCCCGCACTAAATCGTTCTTGCTGGCTTCTTTTAGGACGTAGGCACCTGCTCCTTTCATCAATGCCTCTGTCACATATGCCTCGTTCGCATGCATGGAGAGGATCACGACATGGGTCTTTGGTGATCGCTTGACGACCTGGCGCATGACCTCGATCCCGTCGAGGCTCGGCAACATCAGGTCGACGACCAACACATCGGGCTCCAGGCGTTCAACGAGTTCGACCGCCTCCAAGCCATCACCCGTTTCGCCTCCAATCGAAAAACCGGGTTCGGCTTTCAGGAGGGCGCGCAATCCTTGCCTGACGATCCGATGATCCTCCGCCAGCACAATGGTGATCACATTACCCTCTCGAGCACCTTTTGTTTGAGCGGCTCGCCCAACGGAAGCTCGGCAAATAGCCTCGTATGAATCCCTGGTGCCGAGTCTATAGTTAGCTGACCGCCCAATGCTATCGCCCGCTCCCTCATTCCGACCAGGCCGCTGCTGGTGCCTTGCGCCAGCTCTGTATCGGTATCGAAACCGAAGCCCTCGTCTTCAATCCCTAATCTGAGCCTGCCTCTGCAGGAATGGATGCTGACCGTCACCCGTCCCACACCCGCGTGCCGTGCGACGTTAGTCAGCGCTTCCTGGATAATCCTGTAGCAGGCGATCTCGATATCCGGGGGGAAGCGGACATTCATTCCAGAGTGTTCGAAGTCGACTTCTACCGCGGTCCGGGCGGTATAGCGTTCGAAGTACCTCAACAAGGCGTGAAGCAAGCCCAAATCGTCTAGAGCCGCGGGTCGCAAATCGAGCGAAAGCTTACGCAGATGGTCCACGAGTTCAGCAACTATCTTATCTGCCTCGCCTAGGGTGGCTGCGGCTTCCGCTGGTAAGGAACGTTTGCACGTATCAAGGGTAAGCTTAAGTCCGGTTAGCAGTTGCCCAATCTCGTCATGCAACTCGTTGGCGATGTGTTTGCGTTCGGCTTCCTGAGCCTCGACCAGCTGGTGAGTGAGCCTCCGCATCCGGTCACGTCCCACGCGCACCTGCTCGAATAACCGCGCTTGCTGAATCGTGATTGCCAGGAGGTCCGCCACTTCCCGGGCGATCTCAATCTGTTCTTCAGGAAATCCAATTGGGCTGACAGACCCTAGGTTGAGGGAGCCCACGAGCACATCCTTGTAGGCAAGGGGAATCTCAATGCACGAGCGCAGGCCCTCCTTCCCCAGCGCTTGAACCAGGTGAGAAGCGTGCGAGAGGGTCGAGATGTCATCTATCACCTCGATGTCACCCTGAAGGAAATTCTCAGAAAGATCAGACGCCGCCAGTGGAAGGCGCGTTTTGGGCTCTATACTTCGCTCGGCGAAGCCATCGGCAGCGAGCACTTCCATTTGATCGGTCTCAAAATCAAACAACACGACGCTCGCTCGCTGGCAGAGGATTAGGTCCCTTATGTGTGCCAGTGCAACCTCGGCGATCGCTCGAGGCGACTGCTCTGCCAGGATTGCTCGGTCAATCTCGCGAATGAACTCCAGCCGTTCCAAGTTGATGCGAAGCGCAACCTCCGCCTGTTTGTGGTCAGTGATTTCAGCGATGAAACAGGCCACAAATGGCTCGCCATCGATGTCCATCGTAC
>JBHIBY010000087.1:0-9414 GCA_046759305.1 Anaerolineales bacterium | reverse complement strand
TTTAGCACCACCACCGGCCACCCCGACTCTGGTTCGTTCCCGAGGGGTACTGTCAAGAGGGCGTTGATTTTCAATCCCTCCGAGCGATAGGATGCGACGTAGCGATGATAGTTGGATCCAGGAGTCAGAATCTCCACGATTCGTATTTCACTCTCTGGATACTCTTGGTCTCTCAGATATCCGATTGACAGGGGATGCGGAGCCGCAGCTGGATAAAAGGATTGTGTAGTAGTTGCTCGTAATTGAAGATCCTCGGCTGCTGGAGCATGCGGGGAATTGGACTGCGGCTTTGGGCTGTAAGCGGTATCCAATTCATCGAGAATAAGGTTGGGGCGTGAACAGGCAGGTAGCAACAAGACCGCGAGGAGCATCAGAATCGGGATACCTACCCTCAAGGACTTGGTCTGGTTTGCACACGGAAGAGGCCGTCTCACTACAATCCCGAGACGGCCCCTAAGGATCATCCAAAGACCGTGATCTAATTCCTGAGGTTCGTGAGCCAATTCTCGATTTCTCTGGCAGCGACGTCTCTTCCGCCTAGGCCAAAGGCCAAAGCTGCTGCCACTGCAATGGCACCCAGCACGATGCCGAAGGCCAGGTTGACGATATCTTCCGCGATGCCGGTCTGGCGCAAGGCCAAGGCGCTGGAGAAGACGATGATGGCCACACGGGCTACGGGAGCCAACAGGTGTGCCTGTGACCCTCCCGTGCCGCGGATCACGCGATCGGCTATGCGAGCGAAATACAGACCGAGCCCGAAGATCACGACCCCGGCCACCATTCCGCCGGCAGCGACTAGGAACTCGGAGATCAGATCAGCCACAATTCCGAATCCCAGCAGGTCGGAGGCCTCGATGACCGCAAACAACATGATCGCTAGCCATGCCAAATATCCGACGATATCCGAGGGCGTCTGTCCCGCGGCTCCTTCCGCGCTTCCCATCCCAATCCAGCCTAGGACATTGTTGAAACCAATGCCGGTTAACGCGTTGGTCACGAAACCGCGTACTGCTCGTCCCACAAAGTACGCAACGGCCAGCAGCAGGAGTGCAGCGAAGATGGCCGGTACCGCTGCGAGCACTGTAGTCAGGATTTCAGAGGCAGGTTGCGATACTGCGTCGATCTCAAGCGCATCCAATGCAGCGATGGCCACCGGGACCAAGATCAGCACATAGACGACGGTTCCAACAACCGCCGAGAGTTTCTGACCCCCAAGCGCCTCCTCGACTCCCCAGCGTTCTCCAAAACCATCCAGGCCCGCGCCCGCGAGCAGATTGGTCACGACCTGGCGCACGATACGTGCCGCAATCCAACCCAAAAGGACGATGATGCCTGCCCCAAAGATACCCGGCAGCGCGCCTAAGATTTCGGTCACGACGCCCTGTATCGGTTCGAGCAGTCCCTGAAGGCCTAGTACCCCGATAATTGCCGGCAAGAAAACCAAGAAGACAAGCCAGTAGACGACAGTGCCTAGCGTCTCGCTGACCGGAGTAGCCTCTGGCGCTTCAACTTCTGCTTGGCTGGTCAGCCAGTCATCCAGCCTAGCTGCCTTCAGTCCCCGGGTGATCAGGAACCTCAAGACCGAGGCAACAATCCATGCCACGAGCAACAGCACTGCGGCCCAGAAGATCGAAGGCAAGAATCGGAAGATCTCCTCCAAGAACACCTGGATCGATTCAGCCGCGATGGTGAGCTGCAGTCGCTGCAGCACCACAACCAAGACAAGGAGCAGAATCAGGTAGTAAACAGTCCTGGATATCCACAAGGTCAGGTTGATCGCACCGGCCTCATCCGGAGCGCCGGTCATTGCACTCAGCCTGCGGTCGAGTCCGGTTCGCCGTAGGATCCAGCGCGCAACTGCGCGGGCAATTACCGCAAGAAGCCATCCGACGATGAGGATGCCGACCGCAATCGCGATATTGACGAGGTAGGGACCCAATTCTTCAAATCCTTCCGGTAAGAACTCAGGCATTTCAAACACCTTTCTGCCGTCGATTAGACGGCTAAGATAATCCTATGAAACCCGCAATCCCAACGGATTTCGGCCTGTATGCATTATAGGGTATCGTCTTGCCTCATCAGTTTCGGCGGCTGCATCGCTGTAGGAGCGAGGCTTGGTTTAGGGCATTTGCAAGATGGCTTTGCTGTGGAAGAGCACGAGGAGCTTGACAGCAATAAGCTTGGCTTTGGTATGAATCTGCTTTTCCAAGGCGTGTCCCATCAGCGCGGTCCTTATGCTTCTCCTCGTTCTGCTGCAGATTCTTAATGAGCAAATCCGGCCCTGTCTGAGGCTAGGGGGGCTTAGTAGTAATTATCTTCCAGCTTGAAGCGGTTGAGTGCGCAGATAAAGTGCCGTGCGGCACTTCCCACAGAAAGGAGAGATTCTAGAAAGATTCCGGCCTCAATCTAAAGTGACTCGAAAGTTCAGCACAGTAACTTGAAAGGGTTTCGGCCTCAACGCGCATGAAAGCAAGCTTCAGACAACAGACAGTTATGCGAGGCCTAAGAGTGACATTGGTGCCTCGATCCTGTAATAACGACTGGATTTGTGAGATTGGACACGGAGGACGAGAAAGGCAAAGCCAAAGCGTCCGGAAAGGTTCCGAGTCCCTATGCCCTATTGCGGGCATATAACGTCGCGGCAGTCACACCCCGCGTTACACATGTTGCTCACGATTTAGGGGCCGCAACTGCACCATGAGGGAGCGACGCGAGATATAGCTACGCATTTTGCTCGCCTCTTGAATCCGCAAGTATTCAGCAGGAAATCGAGCCGAAGGAACACGGAAAATTGAGAGCGCCGAGGAAGAATGCTCCGTTTCTGGTAGAACGACTGATAAGGTGAGTTGATGGACATTCGGACAGAATGGTATGACCAAGGAGGCAAATGGCACAAAGAGCGAGGATACGATTGATTGAGGTCAGGCCGGCCTCACGACGCGTGAGGTTGCCAAGATGATAAACGGTCAAGAGAAGATCACAAGGAGAAAGAAGTTCCGGAAATTATTAGGGGCTTTCGAACCCCTTCGTCCCAAACGCGGAACGATCGTTACCGGTGAGGTCTTGCGAATCGACGAGGATGCCATCCTTCTGGATATTGGGGCTCAACAGGATGCCATCGTACCTCGCAAGGAGCTAGACAATTTCAGCGAGGATGATCTGGCGCAGATCCAGATGGGAGATCGACTACCGGTATATATTGTAAAAACTGCACGTTGGGGAGGCGATCTGGTTGTCTCCATCGAACGGGGCATGGCGCAGCAAGACTGGGATCGGGCGGAGGAGTACCTCTCCAACGGAGAGAGCATTGAACTCGAAGTGATCGGCGATAACCGAGGAGGAGTTCTGGTGAGGTTCGGCCAGCTGCGAGGGTTTGTACCCAACTCCCATCTTTCGCGGATTCGTGGACGCACACAGTCGCATAAAGCTGAATACAAGCGATCGCTTATCGGTTCCAATCTTCTTTTAAAGGTTATCGAGGTGAAACCAAGACGTCGGCGGCTCATACTCTCGGCACATGAGGCACGCAAGGACCAACGCATGCGCCGCTTGCGGGAACTGCAAGTAGGCCAAGCGCTGGAAGGGCACGTCGTAAATCTGGTGGAATTTGGCGCCTTCGTCGATCTGGATGGGATAGACGGACTGCTCCACATCAGTGAAATAGGCTATCGCACGGATCTCGAAGATCCATCCGGAGCACTTGAGATCGGCCAGCTAATCGAGGTGATGATCAAGGATATCGATGTTGAGCGTGAGCGAGTGAGCCTTACCCGCAAGTCTCTATTGGCCAGCCCATGGGATTCCGCCGCCAGCAACTACAAGGTGGGGACTCTGGTCGAGGGCATCGTAACCAGCGTAGTGGACTTCGGAGCCTTTGTCCGGCTGGCCGATGGGATTGAGGGTTTGATCCACAAGAGCGAGATGGGAATTGTTAGCCTTGACGGGCCGTCCGCGGCAGTTCATGAGGGCGATCGGGTCTTGGTGCGGATACTAAGTATCGATGCCGGCGAACAGCGAATGAGCCTTAGCTTGCGGGACGTCACCTATGAAGATGAACAGGCATGGGGGAAAAGTCGAGCAGAGCGTACCAACGAAAGTGGCAGCAAGAGACAGATCATTTCCGAGAGGAAGCGATGATCGAGTTTTTGGAGATCCTGGAGGAGACAACGATAGAACAGAGACTCGCCGCACTCCTGAAATTCTTTGAAGAATCGGGTGAACTCACTGAGGGTGAACTCGTGAGGGTCATTCCTGAGCTGGAAGACGACATGGCACTGGAGGACCATGTCCGGGAGGCTCTGGACGCGGCGGAAATCTCGATTACCAGCGATGAGGAGGGCAATCGGAGCGCAGCAAATGGTGAGGCTCAGGATCGAGCAGATGCGTATCTGCCCCTATGGGTTGCACACCTCACAACGTCAGCCTCAGAAGCGATTGACTTTGGCGACCCAACCGGCGCATACCTCAGTCAGGTGGGTCAGATTCCGTTGCTGAACCACGATGAAGAAATCGATTTGGCGAAGCGAATCGAACTCGGAGCCAAGGCACGTCATGAATTGGCGCGTGTTTCTGCATCTTCCCAACGGCATCGCGAACTCCAGGCCATCGTTGAAGACAGCCTGGTCGCGCACGAGCATCTAATCTTGGCGAATTCCCGGTTGGTTATCAGCGTGGCAAAGAAATACAGGGGCCAAGGCATTCCCTTCCGTGACCTCATGCAGGAGGGCCATATCGGCATGATGCGGGCAGTCAAGAAGTTCGACCACCGACGCGGATTCAAATTCTCGACCTACGCCACCTGGTGGATCCGACAAGCCATCAGCCGCACCGTTTCTGACCAAGGCCGCACTGTTCGAATACCCGTCCATATGGGGGACAAAATAAGGAAAGTGCTGAGAACCCGTCACCGCCTAACGCAAAAGCTGGGGACGACTCCAAGCGTTGATGAGGTAGCCGATTCGATCGAAGCTAAACCGGAGGAAGTCAGGCGTATTCTCCGGTACTCCGAGCGAACAGCATCGCTTGATAAGCCTCTTGGCGAAGACAATGCTGCAAGCTTGGGCGAGATCATAGAGGATGAACAAGCACCGATGCCAGAGAAGTCGGCGGACGGGATCATGATGGAGGAAGATGTCCACCGGGCTCTCGAAGCCCTCTCACCACGCGAGGAGCAGGTCCTTCGGTTGCGCCACGGCATGTCCAAGCGAAAACCGCTCACGTTGGATGAGATCGGTAGGCAGATCGGGGTGACTCGAGAACGTGTGCGCCAGATCGAGGGCAGGGCGATTCAACGGCTGCGGAACTCTGAGCATCGCCAAGTGCTCGAAGAGCACCTAACGAATCTCTAACGGTCTGAACTCCGGGGAACACACAGGTGAATCTGATTCATGAGGCTGACTTTGCGATGCTGTTGAACGCGGCGCGAGGCCCATTCGTTTCCACCTACCGGCCGATTATTTCCTCCTAGCCCGCTTTCCGCTACCGTAGAATCTACCTCCCGAGGTGGAGTGTAACCTAGCGGCCTACGTGGTCTATATAATCCGTCTTAAACTCCTGGATGCCGGCATCCAGGGCTTCCCGCGCTACGTAGAACTGATTCACAAGTTTGTCCAAGTTGTCTTTACCGGCAAGTTCAATCTGTGCAAGCAATGCCTTCAGAGTTTCGCGTCGAGAGTGCAGTGCCGCTAGTCGCTCCGCATAAACCAACTTAGCATCGTCCGGGATCATATCGAATCTGGCCACCAGCGTATCGAGCTCTTGGTCGAGGCTGTCTAATTTATCCTCCAGGTTCTCGATCGTCATGTCTTTATCGCTCATTCCACCCTCCTGTCTACGCCGTTTTAATGATCCCGAGATTTTGAATGACTCGAATAAATTTCTAGGTGTCCTACCACTACTCGGAGAATCTATGATTTGGTTCTTGCAAATCACTCTCTGACCCGAAGAGAGATCTGATCAGATTCTATCGATGACCCACACGGCCTGACGATCGAGACAGGTTATGTGGCTCATCACTCGCAAACCCGAGAACGTCTGTAAGGGTCAGGTGCGGCTGAGAGAGTTTCTATAGAAGGAACGTGGAAGGGAAAGAGCCCGGCAATTCTCGGCGGGCATACTTAGTAGAGTATCCAAACGAGGAGGTGTTCTTTAGTAATGAATGAGCAAACAAATGGGCGAGTTGGTACGCTGGTCGGCTTTATCCTTGGCTGGCTATTGGGCGCGTTGGCCGGAGCAATGACCGCGCTGCTGCTTGCGCCGCAATCCGGTGCCGAGACCCAGAAGCAAATCATACGTCAAGCGGAAGCGGCCAAAGACGAAGCAGACCGAGCGCTTGAGCAAAGCAAACGGAATGCCGAGGGCAAGGTCGCGCAAGCACGTACCGCGTTCTCCGATCGGCTACGACAGGGAGCCGCCATATTGGAGCCCTAAGAGCGGGTATTAGCTCCAGGATCGTGGAGCCATTACCGATGAAGTTGTGCGTGTCAACGTGCCTGTCGTGATGTGTAGCCTGTCATTAGAGCAAGTGGACGGGCTCCACGATACCTTGGTGTAGCTATTCCTATCCAGGTGGCCCGCCTTCAAGCCTGATCCTTGGTAAGCTTTGTGGGAATTGCTCCTGCATGAAGGTGATCAGCCGCTCCCGTACATGGCAGCGCAGATCCCAGTCCTTGGAAGAATCCTCGGAGCTCATCAGCGCTCGCATTTCGACGGTCTTCTCGGTGGTGTTCGTGATCACCAAACCCCACGCACGCTCATCCCATAGCGGGGTGTCATCTAGAATTCGCTTCAGCTCACTTCGCACCTGTTCCACCGGAACCGTGTAGTCGGCATAGATGAAGACCGTACCCAGCAATTCCGCAGTCTGGCGAGTCCAGTTCTCGAAGCTGTTGTCGATGAAGTAGCTAATAGGGACCACCAGCCGGCGCTGATCCCAGATCTTCACCACGACATAGGTGAGCGTGATCTCCTCCACGCGACCCCATTCGCCCTCCACAATTACCACGTCGTCGAGACGAATCGGTTGAGTGATAGCGATCTGGATCCCGGCAAGGACTGAACCCAAGCTCTTCTGGGCCGCCATTCCGACCACGATCGCGGCGAAGCCCGCTGATACCAGCAAACTGACGCCGAACTCGCGTACGCCAGGGAATGTCATGAGCATCAACGCAACCGCCAGAATGACGATCACTCCGTTTAGGATCCGGACTAAGATCCGCGTCTGGGTTCGGATGCGCCGCGCTTCCAGGTTGTCCTCGACATCGATCGGGTAACGGCTCACGATGGCCCGCCGAATCAATTCGACGGTACGTTTCGCGAGCCACGCCACGGTGGCGATGATCCATAAGTCAAGAATGTGAATCAAAATCGATGTAACTGCTTCGGGTAATGACAATGCGGTACCGGCAGCCAAGCGCACCAGAACGGCCGGGATTAGTGCACGCAGTGGGCCGCGCCAGCCTTCGAATTTAAGTGGAAAGCCGCCGATAGTTATGGGTTTTCGCTTCTGCCGTCGGCGCAACAACCAGTCAGCAATTGACGCCGCGAGCAGACCGAGGAACAAGAGGGCCAGCAAAATGCCGATATTTACTCCTAGGTTTTCAAAGTCCGTCAATTTCAGCCTCCTTCTAGAATCTTCTTGCAATTAACGCGCGGTCTTTCCCGGATCGCCGGCGATAGACCTCGCTGGGGGACTGCAGGTGCCAGCAATCCTAAACCCTAATAGCGAAAACGAGGGTCCGTCAACGTTCAATGGAGCGATGAGTGCGATTCTAAGATGGGCTTGGGGGAGATCCGGGTCAGAACAACGCGCGGAAAAGAGACCGCGGTCGGCTTATCCAGTGCGATCGATAGAATCTCCAGAGTTTTTCTGATTTCAGAGAGTGATCCGCAAGGGTTTTTCACTACCTTTGACGAATTGCTGAATATTCGGACGGAACTCGCTCGGTCCCCTCCCAATCGTGGGACCAGCCGCGAGCATTACATGGGAGAGGTGAATGAACGAAAGAGAGAAGACGATAGAAAAACTGCATATACAGATGGATGATGTTGACGAAATGCTCAATCAACTTGAGGCCCGGCGAGAAATGATCAGTTCTAATTTCCGGACGGCCTATGCGGAGCGCCTTGTCGCGCTGCGAGCTCAAAGAGACAAGCTCAATGAGCTCTTCGGTCAGATCGAACAAGCCGAGGGGGAGCACTTGGAATGGCTGGTGAGCGAATTCAAGGCAGTCCGATCAGCGCTTAAGGCCAGCATTCAAGTGTCTGAATCCCAATATCTACAGTAGCGAATAATTCGAGTTCGAGCTGATGGAATATCATGTCCGATAGCCTAATTGATCAGGAGCCCGAAAAGGTGCAGGTACTGACTTCAGGAGCCTCACGGCGATCTAGAGAAGCCTAACGTCAAAGGTAACTTGGTAGAGATCGCACTCCCATACCATGTCCGCGGAATTGTGCCGGACACTGCCCTATACGTATTTCCTCGAAATGCAGGAGATCACAATCCGGGATCTGATTGCGGCTGGTCCGTGGGGGGCTTTTCATGAGGACCATCTGTTGTTTCGAAGTCCGGCATCAAACCCTCACTCTCCTAGGTTTTCGATGCAAAGCTTTGCGACAAGACTCTTCTCTCGCTCAAGGAAAACCGCTATGTATCCACAAGGCAGAACATCCGGGTGGCGTCACTGCAATACTGCATAGCTATTCTCTTGTGTGTCTCTTGAGAAACCCTAGGCAGAGAGCGCCAATTCTTACAAACTTAATGCGGGATCATTCCAAGATTCGGGTGAATGCTTAAGTGCGCATGCGCGGAGCCCGCGGATCAGCCAGGAGAAAAAATGTAGCCGACTCCCCATCGCGTTTCGATGAAGGTGGGGTCTTCTGGATCTGTCTCGATCTTCTTCCTCAGCCTGCTCATGTGCACGAAGAGGTCGTGTCGGCTGCGTTCGACCTCTGCACCATAAAGGTGCTCGAGCAGCTGCCGATAGGTCAAAACCTGCGCACGATGTCGAGCCAAGTACGCCAGCAGATTGTATTCCGTGGGAGTCAGCTCGATGTGCTGCCCAGCAAGCCACACTTGTTGAGAGTCGTAGTCGATCGTGAGGCCATCGATGCTAACGTGGTCGGAGTCCTTTGCGGGAGTTCCCTCCCTTCGGCGAGCCAAGGCGTTAAGCCGGGCAATGAATTCCGCAGCCTCAAATGGCTTGGTCAGATAGTCATCCACCCCGGCATCAAACGCGGCGACTAAGTCTGACTGGCCGGTCTTGGAAGTAATCATCAGAATGGGTGCCTTCGACCAGCGACGTATCCCTCGACACACCTGCAATCCGTCCATTCGGGGCAACATCCAGTCCAGCGTGATGAGGTCGGGCGGCGAGGTTTGGACGATGTCGATAGCAGTTGATCCGTCCTGTG
>JBHIBY010000086.1:0-9501 GCA_046759305.1 Anaerolineales bacterium | reverse complement strand
TACCAAAGGCTACGTTTGGACATGAGACTCCTCCTTTAGGCAATTGTAAGTAGCGAAGGGGACCTCAAGTCTAATGCAGTCGATAAGCATCGTCAATTGACATCGTGGATCCGTTGGTCAGCTGCTGGCAGAGATTTGACGCCCGGCGATCGAGCGCACATAATCATTACGATCACCAGACAATTCGATTCGGATATCAACTGGAGGGAGACAACATGGATCTGCAAGTCAAGGATCAAGTAGCTGTAGTCGCTGCGGCCTCGAAGGGATTAGGTAAATCGGCAGCAAAGGCGCTTGCGCGGGAGGGAGCACGCATTGCCATCTGCGCCCGGAGCGAGGCCCTCGATACTACGGCGGAGGAGATCCGTTCTGAGACGGGGGCAGAAGTGCTCGCGGCCCGTACGGATCTCACGGAGCGCGAGCAGGTCGATGCGTTTGTCAAACAAGCCCTGGACCAGTACGGGCGGATCGACATCCTGATCGTCAATTGCGGCGGTCCGCCGCCCGGCAACTTCATCGACCTGACGATCGAGGATTGGGAGGCCGGGATCCGCTCTACTATTATGAGTTCGCTCTATCTGTGTTATGCGGTCGTGCCGCACATGCTCGAGCGCGGGTCGGGAAGTATCGTGTCCACAGTGTCCTACTCCGTGAAGCAGCCGCTGGCGCGGCTTATCACTTCCAACTCGCTGCGGCTGAGTGTTGTCGGGCTAATGAAGAGCCTAGCGAATGAACTAGGGCCGCAGGGAATTCGGGTCAACTCGATCAATCCGGCATGGACCTGGACGGACCGGATCGAGCAGCTCATGACCGATCGCGCGGAGGCAGCTGGAACCACGATCGAGGAGGAGTCTGCCAAGGCCGCCGCCGGTCTTCCACTAGGACGCATGGGAACGCTGGAAGAGTACGGAAAGAGTATTGCCTGGCTCGCATCACCCGCGGCGGGCTTCATACATGGCCACGCGCTAATGTTTGACGGCGGCGGTGTCTCTGCCCCAATCTAGCCGAATTCCTGAGTCGAGCACACAGATGGGTTCGCCTACAGCTGCGAGCTTACACCCGAGACATCGTTTTGCTGCTTCGGTCTCGTTGATCTTGTCATGAAGATTGCGGTCTATGGTTCTGGCGGCGTAGGCGGCTACTTCGGTGGCCTGCTTGCGAATGCTAGCCATGATGTGACCTTCATTGCGCGCGGCGAGCATCTGCGAGCCATTCAGCAGCGTGGCTTGCGAGTGCGCAGCGTCAACGGGGATTTCGACGTAGCGCCGGCGCGGGCCAGTGATGATCCGTCGGAGGTGGGACCGGTCGATTATGTCGTTGTGGGCTTGAAGCAATATCACCTGGCATCGGCCGCACCGGATATAGCACCATTGGTCGGCTCGAAAACCACCGTCGTGCCGCTACTCAACGGGGTCGACGCTCACGAAATACTTATAGACCATCTCGGTCGCCGGCATGTCGTTGGCGGATTCTGCAGCCTGTCGACCATGGTAGAGAAGCCCGGCCTGATACGCCAAACCACGCAGCTGCGGAGAGTCGTTATGGGCGAACTGGATCGTTCCAAATCGGAACGGGTGGAGCGTCTGGTACAGGCATGGGCTGAGACCGGAGTGGAGGCGATCCACGCAGATGATATCTTCGTCGCATTGTGGACTAAGCTCGCATTCATTGCATCATTTGGGGGTGTGACCGCTCTGGCACGGTGCACCGCGGGCGAGCTCAGAGCTACCTCGCATACGAGAGATATTTTCATATCAGCCATGCGCGAAGTGGAATCGCTAGCTCGAAAACTTAGGATCGATTTAGCTACAAACATTGTAGAAACGATTGTAGAGATGGTTGACAACCTTGAGTTCGGAACGACCACCTCTATGCAAAGGGATGTGGAAGCCGGACGACCTTTCGAGCTTGAGGCTTTCAGTGGAACGATCCATCGCATGGCGCAAGAGGCAAATGTCGAAACACCCGTGCATTCAATGCTCTACGCCCTGCTGAAACCTGCCTTGGATAAGGCGATGAAGGTCTAGGTGTTATTGGTCATCAAACTGGCAAGGCGCGTGCGGTAAAATCGCCCAGCAATGTCCAATGTGATTCCTGAGGTCAGTATCCTTGAGCTTCCGAAGCGGCCCGAAAGGCGCCCGGAATGGATTAAGGTGCGTGCCCCAATAGGGCCGAGCTACGAGCGCGTTCTCGCCACCATGCGCTCCAAACGGCTGCACACGGTTTGCGAAGAAGCGCGTTGCCCTAATCTAGGCGAGTGTTGGGGAGCAGGTACCGCTACCTTCCTGCTTATGGGAGACACCTGCACGCGCTCCTGTGGCTTCTGCGACATCAAGACCGGCCGCCCTGAAACGCTTGATTGGCTGGAGCCCGAGCGAGTCGCGCGGGCTGTGCGGGATATGGACCTGCGTCACGCAGTAATCACCAGCGTCAACCGGGACGAGCGCCCGGATGGCGGAGCGCCGATCTTTGCCATGGTCATCCGCAGGATCCGCCAGCTGCAGCCGGGCTGCTCAATAGAAGTACTCATCCCCGATTTCAAAGGATCCCGAGCTGCATTGACGATCGTGATGGAGGCTAGACCGGAGATCCTGAACCACAACGTGGAAACCGTACGCAGGCTGTTCAAGAAAGTGCAGCCGCAGGATCAGTACAAGTGGGCGGAAGCCACGCTGAGCAATGCCAAATCGCTCGACCCGGATGTCCTGACCAAGTCCGGCATCATGGTTGGGTTGGGCGAGACAATGGATGAGGTCAAGGACACCATGCGCGATCTGCGGAATTGGGGAGTCGACATCCTCACCATCGGTCAGTATCTGCAACCCACCATCAAACACCTGCCGATCGAACGCTATTATCTGCCGGAGGAATTTGAGGAGTTGAAGAATTTCGGGATGGATATCGGCTTCAAGTGGGTAGAGAGCGGACCACTGGTGCGTTCTTCATACCACGCTGAAAGGCAGGTGCGGGCGCTTTCGGTGGTTCACTGGGAGCTGTACGGCCCTGAGTAGTTCCAGCGCGCTGTGCAACTCAAAAGCGCCCGGCTAGCCGGGCGCTTTGCCTTGTGCGGGCCGAGCTACGGCCTGTTGATTGCGGCCAACAGCGAGTTGATGTATAGGTCGTGGTTGGCGTCAGGCAGCCCATTTTCCTTGAAGCGCTCATAGACGGAGCAAAGGACAGCCACAAGCTCGTGGGTCGGATCGACCCACATGAAGACGCCGCCCAGGCCGCCGTGACAAAACGTGCCTTTAGAGAGCAGTGGCTCATCCCACGCCCAGGTTGCATTAGTCTGATGCACACCCCATCCCAGCCCCCACTCGCTCTCCCGAAAGGACTCCTCCCCGAAGACGGCCGGGATCCCCGGCGTCTGCACTCGAGTCATGGCATCAACCGAGGTCGGGCTCAGGATGCGAACGGATCCGTATGCTCCGCGGTTCAACATGGCTACTCCGAAGATCGCCAGATCCGCCGTGGTTGAATATGCGCCCGAACTGGTGGAGGGCATGCCGGTAGCTATCAGCATCTCTCGTATCGCGTGGCCAGGCGCATCCAGGCTTCGCTGAACGAGCCTGGGTCGCTCCGGCTCCGGAAGCGGAAAGAAACTATTCGTCATTCCCAGTGGTTCGAAGATCCGGGAGCGAATGAACTCGGGCGTGCGCATCCCAGATGCTCGCCGGATCACCTGCCCCAACAGTTCGAAGTTGGCGTCGGCATACGCCATTGTCTGATTGGGCGGTTCGCCAAGAGGCGTGTCGTAAAGCAGGTTCAGAAATTTGTCGTAGTCTCGAGCGATCTCGGGCCACGCGGAGTACGGATCGCTCGGGTCGATGTCAAACCCTTGCTCCACCGCCAGCTTGAACTGTGCCTCGTCCTGCAGGCCAGAGGTGTGAGTGAGCAGGTGGCGAATGAGCACCAAATGCTTCTTCTCGCCCAGAAACTCCGGCACATATTCCTGCACCGGCTGGTTCAGCCCGACTAGCCCCTCTTCGACCAGTATCATCACCGCCGTGGCGGTGATTGGCTTGGTGATCGAAGCCAGTGGGAAGAGCGCCTCGCGGGTCAGCGGCGCGGAGTCCGGCTCAGGGCTCGAGCGGCCGAATACCTCGTCGAGGAATATGACTCCGCGCCGTGCGACATAGAGCGCCAGCGATGGCTGGATTCCGTCGTCTACCCAGCCTTTGGCCCGATCTACGATTGCCTTGACCCGATCTGGATCCATGCCGGCTTGCTCGGGCGTGCCGTGGCGTAACTCGGCCGGCGCGGGGTACGCGGGTACGGTGACAATCGCCGGTCGTTCGCCCTTCTCGATGCCGGTCGCCACCATGTTCATCACTAGATCGGCGTTGTAGATTGTGAAATCGGCTTCGTCGGCCTCGGTCGAGACGGAGAAATACACGCCAACCACCTGCGTCTCGGGATGGATCCACAGCTCGACCCCGCCATATCCACCGTGATTAAAGTAGGTAGGGGCCAGGAGCTCTTCGCCGTACACTCTCCCTTTGTATACGTGGCCCACGCTCCAGCCCAGCCCCCAACTGGCTTCTGGAAACCGTAGATCACCTAGGTCAGCGCTGAGGCCTGGAATGTGGTTACAGGTCATGCTCTTCACGCTGGCACGACTTAGGATCCGTTTATTCCCATAAACACCGCCTTTGAGGTACATCTGGCCAAAGTGGGCCACGTCTATGGCAGTGGAATAAATGCCACCCGATGGCGATGGGCGCTCCATCCATTCGCGCATGCTCGATTCGGCGAAGTGCACCTCATCCGGCCGCCGCACGACCCGCGGTTGCTCCGCCTCCGGGACGATGTAGTAACTATCATGCATGCCGAGCGGCCCGAAGATCCGTTCCCGCGCGAACTGATCCAGCGACTGGCCGCTGACCCGGCGGACGAGCTCGCCCACCATATAGATGCCCAAGTTAGCGTAGGCCATCTTTTCCCCAGGCTCGAAAGCAAGCGGGGTCATGTATGTGTAAGTCAAAGCCTTGTTGATGAACTCGTCTTGATTGGCATCAGGCGTCGGGATCGGCACGTCGTCCGGCTCGTTCTCCACGAGCTCGATAATGGGTTCGTCGTTGATGCCGGAGGTATGGGTCATGAGGTGATGCACCATCACCTTCTCTTTGCCCTCTCCGACAAACTCGGGGATGTATTCCTGGACCGGTCGATTAGGACCGAGCAAGCCGTCCTCGACCAGGATAATAGCGGCGGTGACGGTTATCGGTTTGGTAAGCGAAGCAAGCGGGAAGAGCGAGTTCTTCAGAAGCGGCGGGGACTCCGGCTCGTGCGTGAGCGGCCCCCAGGCTTCGTGCAGAAAGATCACGTCCCTTCGAGCAAGCACCAAGCAGAGCGATTGGGTGCGGTACTCGGCGACCCACTCCTCGGCTCGCCGGCGAATGAGTTCGACCGTCTCCGGTCGCACACCGGCCTCTTCAGCGTTTCCGTGTTCGAGCTTCACTGGATCGATATGCGCATTGGGTAGCGGTTCCTCATTTCGCGCCGCAGGTTCGGTCTACTGCTCACCGACCGCTGCCATGACCGAGTTTATGAAGAGATCTTGGTGGCCAAGGGGGAATCCGCTTTCCTTCATCTCGGTATAGACCGAACAGTGTGCAGCGACGAGTTCAGTCGCAGGATCGACCCACAGCACCACCGCGAACCCGCCGCTGTGGCAGAATGTCCCCGGCGAGAGCAACGGCTCATCCCAGGCCCAGGCATGCTTGGTGAAGTGCACTCCCCACCCCAGGCCCCACTCGCTCTCCGGGAAACTCTCATCGCCGAAGACGGCCGGGATCCCGGGAGTCTGATTTCGAGTCATCGCGCTAATGGAGGCCGGGCTGAGAATTCGCGCCCCGTCGTAACGGCCGCGGTTGAGATACATCTGGCCAAAGACAGCCAGGTCTCGAGCCGTTCCGAACGCGCCAGAGGAGGCCGCCGGCGTTCCGGCCTCGAGGTTGCGCCGGTAGTACCGGTAGAGCGGCAGGTCGGGCGGCATGGTGACAACCCGTGCCTTCTCGGCCTCCGGAACGGGGAAGTAGGTATCGTTCATGCCAAGTGGCTGAAGAATGTGCTCCTGAATGAAGTCGGGAGCGCTCTGTCCGGAAGCGGCTTCGATGATCTCACCGAGCAAGTTGAAGCCTGAGTTCGAGTAGCTCATGGAGGTGTTGGGCGGCCTCGATAACGGGGTCTGATGTACGAGATCCATGTAGCCGGCGTAGTCTCGAAGCAGGTCAACCCACGCGGTCGTCTCGTCCGTCTGTTCGATATCCACGCCACTGTGTTCAATCACGGCCTGGTCATCCAGCCCGGAGGTATGCGTTAGCAGATGCCTCACGAGCACCAGGTGCTTTCCATTGCCCTCAAATTCTGGAAGGTATTCCTGAACCGGGCGATTGAGACCGATCAACCCCTGTTCGACCAGGATCATGATCGCCGTGCCGGTGATCGGCTTGGTGATCGAGGCTATCGGAAAGAGGGCCTCGCGGGTGAGCGGCGCCGCATCCGACTCGGAGCCCATCCGGCCGAACACCTCGTTCAGGAATACGACCCCGCGCCGGGCGGCGTAGAGGGTGAGTGAAGGCTGGAGGCCGCCCTCCACCCAGCCGCGGCCTCTCTCTACGATCGCAGCCACGCGATCTGGATCCATCCCGGCCTCTTCAGGCGAGCCGGGTGATAGCTCGCGCGGTGCAGGTGGGCGTGATATCGGCGTCGAATCCGTTACTGTTTGTTCGTCGTTGATCCCGGTCGCCATCATGTTCATGATGTGATCCGCATAGTGGATGGTGTAGTCGCCCTCGTCGACCTCGAGTGAGACCGACAGATATGCGCCGACCACTTCGGTGTCAGGATCGATCCACAGCTCTACTCCGCCCCACCCCCCGTGGTTGAAATATCGCGGCATCAAGAGCTCCTCGCCGTACACCCGACCCTTGTACAGATGGCCGACACTCCAGCCCAACCCCCAACTGGCCTCCGGAAAGTGGAGCTCGAGCAAACGCGCCTCGACGCCAGGGATCTGGTTGCGGGTCATGCTGGCCACAGCCGCAGGGCTCAAGATGCGCGCTTCTCCATAGGAGCCGCCGTTGAGGTACATCTGGCCGAAGCGGGCCATGTCCATCGAAGTTGAGTAGACGCCGCCGGAGGGCGAAGGCCGTGCCATGAAGTCCGGATCGTTGTACATATCGCCGTGAACACCATCGGCTCGTAGCACTACCCGCGACTGCTCCGACTCGGGCACGATGTAATAGCTGTCGCTCATACCCAGCGGTTCAAAAATCCGTTCCCTGGCAAATTGCTCCAGAGACTGTCCGCTGACCCGTCGGACCAGCTCTCCGACCATGTAGATCCCCATGTCGGCATAGCCCATCCTGGCTCCGGGCTCGAATGACAGCGGGGTCCCATACGTGTAGTTCAGGAGCTTGTTGACCGTTGGATGCTGGTTCTCCTCCGGCTCAGGGACGACGATCGAGTCGGGTTCTTCTTCAAAAACTGCCTCGATGGCCTCGTCGTCAATTCCGGAAGTATGTGTCATGAGGTGATGCACCATCACCTTCTCTTTCCCTTCGCCGGTGAATTCGGGGATATATTCCTGCACCGGGCGGTTGGGCCCCAGTAGCCCGTCCTCGACCAGGATCATGGCCGCAGTCGCGGTGATCGGCTTGGTCAGCGACGCCAGCGGGAAGAGCGATGTCTTGAGAAGTGACGGAGAATCCGGTTCAGGCGTGAGTGGCCCCCAAGCTTCGTGCAGGAAGATCACTCCGCGCCGAGCCAGCAGCAGGCACAGCGATTGAGTGCGATCGGCGGCGACCCACTCCTCGGCTCGCTGGCGGATGAGCTCGACTGTCTTGGGTCGAATTCCGGCTTCCTTTGGTGAACCTACCCTCAGCTCCATCTGGGCGCTCTCAGCTCTTACTCTGCTCCAAGACGTCGCTCGCCGCAGGGCTTGCGACGAAGGTGGCCCGCAACCCCTCGTCCGACACGGTGTCGGCAATGGCTAGGATCACTTCGGCCGCCTGCGACCGGGCTTGGCCGGCTTCTTCGGTTTGCTGGAGCCCATCCAGCGCCTTCGCTTTCAGCCCCAAGAGCTGCCACAACATCGGTCGATACCCGATCTCATTGGCCAGCTCAACACCCGTGTGCGCGGCTTGCAACGCAGCCTCCCAGTCGCCCTCGGAGATCCGGATCCGGGCGATCAATTCCAGCGCCATCACCGTTTCAGGCCGCCGGCCGTGTCCGCGCGCTCGATCTTCCGCCTCGTCAGCCAGTTCGAGCGCTCTCCCAGGCTCGCCTGTGGCGAGCGCATACTCGGCGAGCGCCAGTGAGGCGGTCGGCGAACGCATGCCGCGCAGCGACATATCGCTCGTTGAAGGCTCCCTTACGTCGAGATATTCGAGCGTGGAATCCAGGCTCATCTTGTCAAGCAGTCTGCCCTTGGATGCCGCGCGGGTCAGCAACAGGTGCATCGTGTCTTGCATCCAGGCCCGCGCCAGCTCCTCGATCAACGGGCGATCCTCGTCTAGGATACGAACGGTCGAGGAATAGTCCTGAAGCTCCATATGCAAGATGGCGCGGCCGACCTCTCGAAACGCTCGACCCAGTCGGTGCGCTTCATCGGCGACCTCATTGTCCAGGGAAGCCAGCGACTGGTCGATGCGTCCCAACCTCGCCAGGGCTATGCCCCTGATGGTCGGGTACTGTACCGGCGGCACGCCGATCCTGGCTGCCACAGCGATGCCCCGATCGCAGAGCTCCACCGTTTCCTCCAGGTCTCCGGTGCCCAAGGTGACAAACATCATGCCGAAAAGCAGGTAGTTGAGCCGGCTCAGATTGCCCTGAGCCTCCAGCTCTTCTAGCAATACACGCCCTCGCGCCGGGCGTTCGGCAGAGGGATCTGTATAAAACATCGCCAGATCGGCCTCAAGCCGCAGCTGTTCGTCGTCGATCGCTCGGCTGGCTTCGTAGGCTTGCTCCGCGTTCACACGAGCCTGCTGCTCGTACTCGGCCCAGAAGTCGGTGAACCAGATGGTAGGCACCCGCGAGCGAATGACACCGGCCTTGTCGGACAGCTCAACCGCCAGCTCGTGGGCCTCATCGTAGTGCTTGAGAGAGGATTCAGCGGCCCCGGTCTCTGGATGGTCGAGCGAGATGATGTAGTGGCCGCGCCCTAATCCCAGGAGCGCCTCCAACTCTGCTGGCCGATTTCCCTCGCCGCGAGCTGACTTGAGGAGTTGTTCGTAATCCTCGACCGCCTGCTCACCTCGGTACAACTCGATCAACACTTCGGCTCGCTCTCGAGTCAGGTCGTCGGAAGGCGTGTCTGAAAGGCTTAAAGCCCGATTGAAATGGCCCAAAGCCTCCAGGTTGGCGTACAGCCTGCGCGCTCGGCCCCCGGCTGCCATGTATTGCTCCACGGCGCGAGCGGCATCGCCCGCCTCCTGGTAGTGCCGGGTGAGCTGCACGCTGATCTCATCCAGATCTTCTGCGTGCAGATCTTCCAGA
>JBHIBY010000085.1:0-9514 GCA_046759305.1 Anaerolineales bacterium | reverse complement strand
GCGGTCCAAATGTGGTAGCGCACGAGCGACATTATACTGGACCCACTTTGTGGCACTTGCTGACGCACAGTTGGAGCCGTTCCTTCACCCTCGCGCTGCTGGCCGTTTTGACCTCTGGATGCGTTCAAAACGCGCCTGTCGGTGCCCCGCTTTCCCCGGTTTCACCGACCGCCATTCCCATACCCTTGCCTAGCTTCACCCCAATCGTACCCACTGAGCAGGTACCTACGTCGATGCCTACTCAGGCATGCACGGAGCAAGCAGGATCCCTCCAAACCGGCATGTATCGTGGCATCGCCGTAGCGCAAGACATCCCCTACGCCGCATATCTTCCCCCTTGCTACGGTGCATCGGAGGAGCGCTATCCAACCCTGTATTTACTCCACGGCTACCCATACGATGAAGCTCACTGGTCACGTTTGGGTGCTATTGAGATCGCGGACGATAGGATCGGAGCGGGTGAGTGGCCGGCATTTATTATGGTTATGCCCCTGCAGCCTGAACCGTTGTATCGAAGTTCTGATGGCGGTCCGGGATCCTACGAAACAGAGTTTCTCGAAGGCCTGGTGCCATTTATTGAGGGCAATTACCGCAGCAATCCGTCCGAAAGAGCCCTCGCGGGTGTTTCTAGGGGCGGCGTATGGGCGCTCGAGATTGGCCTGAGAAATCCGATGGAGTTTGCTTCTGTAGCAGCGCTAAGCCCGGCGCTTGCGGTGAATAGCGCCCGCCCGCCGTACGATCCTTTTGAAATCGTAGCTAGCTCGGACCGTTTTCCGCCCAACATTCTGCTGTTGGCAGGGGACGATGATTGGGCGGCGGTCGAAACCGAGCGGCTGAGCCGGGTTCTAGGCGACGCAGGTGTAGAACATACGTTCCAAATTACGGCGGGCGACCACTCAGATACGACCTGGGCCGCCGTAGTAAGCGACGTGCTCGGCTTTCTTGTGCTTCAGAGAGGCCCTTAGCGCCCATAGAGCTTGTTTCGGGTACAATGGCCGCGCTGGAGGACAATGGATGACGGAGGATGACCGCTCCGCGGCGGAAGTAATCGACGCGTATCGGCGAAGGCGCGAGCGGATGGTTCCGTTCTTGCTTGGAGCGCTTGCCGTCGTGCTCTTGGTTGTGGGATTGTTTCTGGTTGTCCTATGGTTTACAGGCGATAGCCCTCCTGCACTCCCAGCCTTTCTGCGCTCTGATACGGACACGCCAGAACCCAGCAGCACCCCTCAGCCTCCCACAGCCACTGTGGAACCCTCACTAACACCCGAGCCCTCCGAAACGCCCACTCCAACAGGACCCATCACTTATGTCGTTGAAGAGGGCGATTCGCTGGCCTCAATTTCCGATCAATTTGGTGTGACGATCGATCAATTGATCGCGGCCAATAATCTGGTGGATCCAAACAACATCGGAGTTGGATCGCAGCTGATCATCCCAGACCCGGAATCCGATCTCCCAACAGAAACCTCTCTGCCGGAAAATTTAATCCCCGGCTCAACCATCGAGTACGTTGTCAAATCGGGAGACAGTCTGCAGGCTATCGCGGAGCGCTTCAACAGCACCGTTGAAGCCATCGCCGAAGTCAACGATCTGGATCCTGCGGATGTGCTCTTTGTGGGGCTTCGGCTGATCATTCAGGTGAATATCGTCACACCAGTTCCAACCGATACCCCAAGCCCCTTCACCGCGACCCCCAGTCCAAGACCCTAGCGCCTGTTAAACGCCAAAGCGTCTGTTCGTGGTTCAGCTGTCTAATCGCAGTGTTTTGTGGATTCTGATGTGGATCTGTGGTCATGACGAATCGAGTTTGAAACTTCCTGTCGCCTGATGACTACTGCCCCTGGCTATCGTCCCGTATTTTTGCTGCTCTGAGCGCAGATCGGATCTCGGCCAACACCTTCGGGTCCACCTCGGTATCCAAGGCGGTGCGTAAAACCTCGAATTCCCCCAGTCGGCCCAAAGCCCATGCGGCGTGGGCGCGAGGCATCGGGTCTCCTTGCTCGTACAGGACCTTCGCAAGATGCGTGATGCTCGATCGGTCCCCAGAGTTGGCCGCTGCAAGCGCCGCGTTTCGAAGCAGCCCTCCACGTTTGGCGCGTTTGAGAGGGCTCTTGCTCAGCTCGCGGCGATAATCCTCAATTGACAGTTTTATAAAGTCTGAGGGGCGCGGTTTCCGGAGAAATGGTCGGGTTTGGAAAACGCGATCGGATGAAGGCTTCGCGAAACGCAGGTTCCAAGGGCACACTTGCTGGCAAATATCACAACCAAAAACCCATTCGCCAGTAAGGCCGCGGAGTTCGTCGGGAACGGCTCTCTTTAGCTCGATCGTAAGGTAGGAAATACACCGCGTGGCATCGAGCGTGCGGTCTGGAAGGATGCAATCTGTGGGGCAGGCCTCGATGCACAGCGTGCATCGCCCACAGTGATCGGTCTTGACTGGTGTGTCCGGAACAAGTGGGACGTCTAGCAGCACCTCGGCCAGAAAGAAGTAGGAGCCATGCTCGGGGTTGATGAGGCATGTGTTCTTGCCGATCCAACCCAGTCCTGCCCGCTGCGCGAGCTCGCGCTCTAGGAGCGGACCTGTATCGGTGTAGTAGCACGTGTTGATCTCCCGGCCGAGTCTTCCCCCAAGGAGCGACACTAACTGTACGAGCCGATCCGTCAGCACATCGTGATAATCATCCCCCACCGCGTACGCTGCAATGCCGCCCCTGCTAGGTTGTTTGGGAAGGTAGTTCATTCCCAAGACCAGGATCGACTCGCAGCCAGGCAGGAGTTCTCTGGGATTGGCCCTGCGGCGGATTGCCCGGCCGGTAGCGAGGTAGGCCATCTCTCCGTGCCGACCCTGATTGAGCCAGTTTTCATAAACGTCGAGGTGCGGAGGGGGGTCGGGCGAAGTGACGCCAATTAGCGAAAATCCTAGCTTCTGCGCCTCGGATTTAGCGAATTGTGTCGTCTCCTGCAGCTGATCCGAATCGAACTCCTGGGCCATGGTTTGGTCTGTGAAATAGCATACCCTAGCGGTGGATGGAAGCGCTTCTGAACGCGGTCTAACAGATTTCTCAGGGCATTGTGAAGTGCGCCACGATAGAATTCATCCAGATCGAATAAGAAAATTCCAGTACGCTGGGCAACCAAAGAAGGAAATATGAGACGGAGATGGTGGATACCCATATTGATCGTCGGTGGCCTTATTGTGGCGGTTTTGGTACTTCGCTCTAGCCCCGAACCAGAGGCCGCAGTGGAGCGCACGGCTACGGTTGAGACAGGTCCACTCAAAGTGTGGGTCACGGGAACGGGGAAGGTCGAGCCGGCAGCTCAAGCAGCACTATCTTTCAAGACAACGGGCACGTTGGGTGAACTCGCGGCTGAGGTTGGACAGCTTGTAGAGGCGGGGGAGATGCTGGCCTCGCTTGATCCGGGATCACTCGATGCCGGCCTGCTTGGAGCAGAAGCGGATCTGATCACAGCTCAACAGGCGCTAGATGATCTCCTGGAAGACCCTACTGCGCAGCAAATCGCGCAGGGCGAGATGGCTCTGGCACAGGCCAGAGACAACCTCAGGGCTGCAGAATACAAGTGGAACAGTCAACAGGAAGGCATGCGGGCTAGCTCTGACACGATCCGCGGCGCTGAGGCGCGTCTGACACTTGCCCAGGTCGAAGTGGATCAGGCCAAGCGTGCATACGATTCAGTCTCGGGTCGTTCATCTGATGACCCAGAGAAGGCGATGGCGCTGACAAGGTTGATTGCTGCGCGCGCGGACCGTGATTCGGCATTGCGCAACGTGAACTGGTACACCGGTCATCCCACAGAAATCCAGCAAGCCATACTGGATTCGGATGTAGCGGTGGCACAAGCCGACTTGCTTCAGGCAGAACAGGACTTGCTCGATCTCAGAGCAGGCCCGAATTCGGATGACGTCGCATCGGCTGAGGCGCGGCTGCGCGCAGCACAAGCAGTAGTCGATCAGGCACGCCTGATTTCTCCCATCGCGGGCACCGTGATGTCGGTGAGCCACAGCGTGGGGGATAGTATCGCTCCAGGCGAGGTAGAGATCGTGGTAGCTGATTTGCGATCGCTTCATATCGATACCCGTGTGGATGAGTTGGATGTCGGTCAAGTGATGATCGGCCAAAATGTCGAAGTCACGCTGGATGCCCTGCCGAACGTGTTCCTTGAGGGAGTAGTCGACGGAATCGATTTAGCGCCGGAACTTGGAACATCCGGCACGCAGTATCCAGTTCGTGTGGAACTGGAATCTGTTGATGATCTGGTTCGGGTGGGTATGACCGCAGCATTGAGCATTCTCGTCGCTGACGAGGAAGATACGGTGCTCATTCCCAATTGGGCTTTGGCCTTCGATTCGGAGGCGGAAGAGATCTTCGTGTTCGTGGTTGATGGAGAAAAGCGCCAACGCAGAGTGTTGGTGCTCGGATTGCGCAACGACACGTTTAGCCAGGTGCTTTCAGGGCTCGAAGCAGGCGAGACAATCAGCGCCTCGATCGAGGAGCGGCCGCGGGGCAACGGAGGTCTATTCTTTGGTGGCGGCTAAGCCCAACGGACCAGTGATAGCAGTTACAGACCTAACCCGAACGTACATGCTCGGCGAGGTTGAGGTCAGAGCCCTGCGCGGGGTCTCCTTTGAGATCGAAACCGGTGGTCTGCTGACTGTGATGGGACCCTCAGGTTCCGGAAAGTCCACCCTGATGAATTTGCTGGGTTGCCTGGACAAACCCGATTCCGGTAGCTATCTGCTTGAGGGTGAAGAGGTGGGCAAGCTCGACGACGATAAACTGGCGCGCATTCGAAGCCGGCGGATCGGTTTTGTATTTCAGACCTTTAATCTGTTAGCGCGTACGACGGCGCGGGCCAACTGCGAGCTGCCGATGCTTTATGCCGGCGTTCCGAACGGAGAACGCCGAGAGCGGGCAGAGCGAGCACTGGAACTAGTCGGGCTGGAGGATCGCATGAGTCACCATCCGAATGAGCTCTCTGGCGGTCAGCAGCAGCGCGTGGCGATCGCACGCGCGTTGGTAAATGATCCGGCGATCATCCTCGCCGACGAGCCGACCGGCAACCTGGATAGCAAATCAGGCATCGAGATCATGGAGATACTCCAGGGCTTGAACCGCAATGAAGGTATCACGGTCATGCTGGTTTCGCACGATCCATTTATTGCACGACATACAGACCGAGTGGTCCGCCTGCAGGATGGCCGCATTGTATCGGACGAAGCAGTCCATGATCCGCTGATCGCGGGCGAAACTGACCGGCCTTCCGAAATCAATCTGGAAGAAGAGGTCGCCTGACGATGGGTATGTTGGAAAGTGCGCAAGTTGCGTTTCGGGCTCTGGCATCCAACAAATTGCGGTCGGCGCTCACCATGTTAGGCATCATCATCGGTGTTGGGGCAGTGGTGACTCTGATGTCGGCGGGTAATGCGGTCCAGAGCTACATCACGGCTCAGTTCCAGAGCATAGGCTCTAATTTGCTGTTTGTTGCCCCGGGCACCTTCGAAACCCAGCGTGGTCCGGGTTCGGCGCCCTCAGGAAGTGGGCTGACCAACAGCGATGCGAATGCTTTGCTGGATCCATTCCTAGCGCCCGACGTAGCAGCTATTGCGCTCGAACTCACCGGCACGGATGTGGTCAGCAATGGAGGGGATGACGCATTCCTGTCGATCTCGGGAGTGAGCCCGAACTATGCGGACTTGAGGAATGCCGATCTCAGCGCTGGAAGATTTTTCGATGAGGGAGATCAAGTTGCCGAATCGCGGGTGGCCGTGATCGGTCCGATCGTTGTGGATGAGCTTTTTCCTGAGAATGCGCTACCCATTGATGAGCAAATTCGAATCGGTGACGTACCTTTTCGTGTGATCGGAGTTCTGGAATCAAGAGGAGGATCCGCCTTTGCAAGTGAGGACAATGTCGTCTACATCCCGCTATCGACCGCCCAGACTCGAATTTTCCCCTCGCGCGGTAATCGAGGCGACTTCAATCTCTCCGTGATTTACGCGCAGGCGGTGAGTGAGGATCGAACGGATGAAGCGGCGGAGCAGATCGAGAACGTGCTGCGTCAGAGGCACGAGATCCTGCCCGGAGATGATGACGATTTCACCGTCATCAGTCAAGCCGAGATCGTGGCCTCCGCTGGTGACGTACTGGGAATCATCACCATCTTTCTGGGGGCCATTGCAGCGATTTCGCTGCTGGTCGGCGGAATCGGGATCATGAACATTATGTTGGTCTCGGTGACGGAGCGGACACGAGAAATTGGATTGCGCAAGGCGGTCGGCGCGCGCAAACGTGATATCCGCAATCAATTCTTGATCGAGAGCGTTGTGCTGGCCGTTGTTGGGGGTGCAATTGGGGTTACGCTGGGGTTGTTGGGGACGCTAGCGATCGGTGCGCTTGCCTCTGACCTAAACGCGACCCTTTCGCTCCAGGCAGTCGTGCTGGCTACAGGCTTTTCAGCGTTGGTAGGGCTCTTCTTCGGGATCTATCCCGCGACCCGCGCTGCGGCGTTGAATCCGATTGACGCACTTCGATATGAGTAGCTTTCCCCCGACTCACGCTGCAGCGCTGGATCCAATAATGCACTCCAATATGAGTAGCTTTCAGCCCGCGATGCTGTACTCGTAGCTCCCAGCTACCGGTTTACCTTCCTCAAAACGGCTCAACCGAAACAGGCTGCGATCCAAACCACTTGCGGTCTGGCCGGTCACCATATCTGCAACCATTGAACCCACTGCCGGACCGAGCTTGAAACCATGTCCGCTGAAACCGGCGCAGATGAAGAAGCCGCTTTCGGGGATTAGCTCGTCAATCACGGGATGCCAATCCGGCGTGATTGCATACAGAGCGGCATACCTAGTGGTGCTGGTGCTCCGTTCCATTGCCGGATAGCGCCGGACCAATCGATCTCCCACATCCGCGACGAAATCAAGGTCGCCATTCTCGTCGTAGTTATCGGGGTCCACAACGTTTTCTTGTTCTGAGGGGTCAATAAGACCCACCAGGGTCAGGCCGCCGGTTTCTGGCCGCCAGTAGCTGGCATGGGTGAAGTCTGCGACCGTAGGGTGCTCAGAAGCATAATCCTCAGGTCTGCGAAAGAACGCCACCTGCACGCGGCAAGCATCCAACGGCACTTGTATTTCCGCCCATGCGGCAACTTGTGCACCCCACGGCCCAGCACAATTGATCACTACCGGCGCATTGAGCTCTCCACGCGAGGTCTTCACCCCTCGAACCTTGCCTGAGTCGGATAGCAAACCGATCACTTCCGTATCCAAGTGGAACTCAGCACCCTTCCTCTTGGCCGCTTGAGCGAAGCTGTTGACCGTAAGGCTGGGGTCGGCGTAGCCAGACTCCGGTTCGTAGGCTGCAGCTACGAGATCGGTGGCGTCGAAGTAGGGCCACCGAGCCGTGATGTCATCATGCGTAAGCATATCTGTCTGTATCCCCACGCCGCGCTGGAGAGCGACGTTAGCTTCCAGTCGCTCTAAGTCCTTTTCGGGTGTAAGGACCAGAAATCCTGTCTCGGTGAAGCCCGATTCGCCACCCACCTCGTCCTTGAAGTTCTGGAAGATGCGCAGGCTGTGGAGAGCCATCTTGGCGGTGATCTCATTTGAGTAGTGCTGACGGATAATAGCCGAGGAGCGACCGGTTGAACCGTTTCCCAGTCCGCCCTTTTCCAGCACCGCAACCTTTAGACCCTGCTGCGCAATGCGATAGGCGGAACTGCAGCCCATGATCCCGCCTCCAATGATGATTACGTCGAATGGTTCGCCCATGGTTCCCTCCAGATGATGCACCAGCCGGCAACTGATGCATCTAGCCTACGGCGAGATGAGGGGATCTCAAAGTCTCGTCGGAACGATCGGGAGGGAAGACTTCGGAAATTATGACGATCGTCAGACTTTGGTAGTCCGTCTGACTTTAGGGTGACTTGCTGGTTGCGAGATGCGACTTGAGGAACTTCACTGTGTACGAAGATTTGTTCTTGACGATCTGTTCGGAGGTTAACGCTCTTTCGTGAATTCTGAGCATCTTGATGTATCTCCCGAATGAGCCGGGCCACTTATACTGATCCCGCCGACGACCTTGCCTTCAGCAGATCCGATAAGTTCCATACAGAAAGAATCAATGAAGAGATTCCGATGACGCTGAATCGGACGAAGTTATACCGGGCTTCAATCCAGCGGCAAGCACCGCAATTGGAACCAGCGAAATAAGCTTAAAGTACATGCTCGCATCACTATACGGATTGAATACACCGAAAGCTAAGATCAAGATTGCGAGAAACGAGAACCCAACCAATAGGCTTCGAGTCAACCTTGCAGGAATATCCATAGCCGCCTTCCTTTTTGGCTCAATATAGACTTGGTCCCTGCTAGAGCAGGGAGGATTCGGCTGGAACCATTCAGCCAAGTGTGGCTTGAGGATCCGAGCTTTGTGAGAGGTTTTAATCTCGATGCGCTGACAAGGGGTGCCTTCGGAGACCATCGAGCCGACAGCCCGCGTGGGTCTAAATCCGTGCTCATTGAAGTCGGCGCAATATAACACCGCCAGCGCTTCGCTTCGGCTTAGGCGACTTGCTCTGTACCTCGAGAACGGATCAAATTGAGCAAGTTCCAAGCCAATGCGGCCAAAGAGATAAACCCGAGGACGGCGAATTGGATGATGATGTACGTCGCCGACCGGGGATCAATGAATGGAGTCCCGAGTTGATCGATCAGTTTCAAGTTGTCAAGATTAACTGAGATTGCGGCAATGGAAACGATTACCATCAAGAGTGGGCCGAAGATCGAGACCAGCAACAATAGACCTGAACCCCGTTTCGGTCGCTCATCGGAAGCATTGGCCGCAAATCGGCGAAGATAGGAATTTGGAATCAGGCTAGCGGCAAGAACTATCGCAACGATCAGCATAAGGGCGCGAATCACCAGACTTGTATTAGAAAAGGGGTTTATCCCGGTGAATCCCAACAAGATAGTGCCTTGAATAAAAGCCCAGATCAGTGTTCGCCGCGCCACCTTCAAGACCCCAACCATGTTTCCCTACTTTCTACGGGGCGTCTTTAAGCACCCCGAATAATCCTTCCGCTGACTGATTGGCAGTCTCGTACCTGGCTGCCGCATCATTCTTGACGCTTTCGGATTGAAATACTTGAACGACCGAGACGGCTATTGCACCCAGGCCGCCAACAGCCGCTACCACTCCTCCTGCGCATGCCCATCCAGTGCCACCAGCGGCCCAGAACGTGAATGGAGTTCCTGCACAACCAACTACTGCCGTAGCCGTTCCTCCAGCTAAGCTTACGGCGCCAGCACCCGCACCTGCGAGGGCCAGGTTTTGGGTAGAACCGGCTGAAGCTAAGTCGGCATCTGCCCTCGCTCGATTGTCGGCCGAGATCATGAACGCGGTAATAAGAGACGAGACAGCAGGGTCATTGGGTTCAACGATAATGACTTCGCCATTCAACCAGAGGTGCCACTGTGGTCCGCTAGGAG